>PALX01000021.1 GCA_002710775.1 Micavibrio sp.
GAATCAGGTGGGCGGTCTAGCGGTATTGCAATGGGATCAATCCACTGACTTGGATGTAAGGGTGGGCGGAAGAATAGATATAAGGTTTCAATCCGTTTGCATCTCCTTTTTGATAGAAGTTTGTGCGGACTGTGTTCATGATCAGATCAATCATGGAGCGGAAGACATGATCGAATTCCAAACGCTTCACTTTTTCGAGCTGTTTCTTAATCGCGGTGACAAATTTTTTCGTTGTTTTTTCTCTGTCTTCTTTGAGCGCAGGGTTAAAACGAGCTTCAAACAGGCGTGTCAAATTGCGCGCAATATCGGCATGTGTGTTGAGCGCCTTGATAATAACGGCTTGCCCGTGTTGATAGCGTATTTGCTTCATATATTTCATGTAAGCGCGCAATAGATAAACATCGCGCCAGCTTAAATTAGCCAGAGTGACGAGGCTGTTGAGGGCGTCGTCTTCCATCTCCTTGTACCAGAGCTTAAGCAATGTTTCTTCAAAATTTGCTTTGATCTCAGCAACGTCAATTTTTGCGCCGCTTTGGTCTTTTGATTCTAGCGATAAATCGTGAATCCATATATCGCTTTTCTCGCCAACTGGTTTGATACTATGCGGACTCTCGGCAATAACGCGCAGGCCCATATGTCCGATGATCGGCAGAATATCAGAAAGCGTGATTGGCTTATCTTTATGATAAATTTTCAGGCGCAGACATTCTGATGTTTGGCCGCGTGTGCAACTTTCATAAAGGTCGAGTTCAATATCATTGCCGTCTTTGTTTAAGATACGTTCGAGGTAACGGATGTCATGTGCCGCCTGATAATCCTCATAAAGCTCTTTATAAGAAGCGGGGAAAGCATGGCTGTACCGTTCAATCAGCTCATGGGCCTTAGCTGGATCGCTGTATTTAGAGCGAAGCATGGTAGCGAGTTTTTCGGACCAATCCTGCCCTTCATTGATCAGTCGGCGTTCAATCGCATCGAAGTTGAACTTGCGGTCCACCCCTTTATCGGAGGTGATGGTGAATAGCACGCGCACCAGCATGGAGTCATCCATATTGGTATAGAATGCACTCGTCGTTCCATCAAAACTTTCTTCCAAGATCTTGGAGAAGATAATACGTAAGCGCGTGTCGTAGACAGAACGCGGTACATATACAAGAGCGGAAATATAACGCTCAAATACGTCAATACGGGGAAACATAGCAATACGCTGACACTCTTGTAGTGCCAACAATTTTTGGGCGAAAGCGCTTAAGGTCTCTTCATCCATCTGGAAGACTTCATCGCGTGGATATTTTTCCAGAATATGGACGAGGGCGCGGTAATTATGGGTGCGCTCTTTGAAATTTGTATTGTTGATGATGTTGTTGATCTTATTGCTGATCAACGGAATGGTGAAAATACTGCGCGAATATGTGATCGAAGTGAAAAGCCCGAGGAATAGATCAATTTTTTTGACGACGCCTTTATGATCGGTGCGCTTAATTGCAATGACATCAATAGGCACAGAGCGGTGAACGAGGGATCTTTTTTGGATTTTACTGATCGTGATCAAGTCGGTGCGCTTAAGGAAAGGGCGCATGTCTTTTGAAAACATGTCGGCATCATTACCTAGGAAAGCGGGTTTCCTATCCGCGCTCAAAATCCCCAAACCCTTATCACGTTTTAAGGTTAATTTTGTTTCTTTGCCCTTATGTTCTACAGCATATTGGCGATAGCCAAGAAAGGTGAAGCTGTCATCATGCAGATATTGCAAAAAGTCTTCATATTCATGGAGAGGGTATTGCGCCTGAGATGCCGGAACATGACGAATTTCTTCTTTAATAGCGCGGAGCTTTTCCAGCATTGGTTGCCAGTCTTTTGTCGCTAAACGTACATCGAGTAGCATAGTTTCCAGCGTTTTTTTAAGGCTTTTTTCCTGCTTTGGTAGGCAGACGGTTGAAAGCTCTGCATAAATAATATCGCATTCAATGCCGCTACTTTTGGCGGACTTGGCGAAAGATAATTTGTTTTTACCCTCTTTATTCATGAAAAAGGACTGGTGGAACAGATTTTTCATGCGAAGGCCTGCGGCATGAACAATAGTAGAAAAAGAATCGATTAGAAACGGGCGATCTGTCGCTACAAGGGTGATAGTGCTGAGATGTGTTTCATCGTCTTCGCGCACGGTGTTAATGGATACATAGTCTTCGCCGTCTAGAACATTCGGCAGCTTCTTAGTCGCTGCGGCCAGGTTTGCATTAAATATTTTTTGATGCAAAGGATCAATCTCACTGCGACTGAGTGTTTTCTTTAAAAAATCTGAAAATTGGGCGCTAGGCATTAATGATCCTTTTTTTCTTTATACTTATATAGGTCAAAAATTGAAGATATCCGTAGGGGATTGGTGAATATTCGAAACCATATTGATCGTTAACATGATGTTTGGAATCGTACTGCGTCTTTGAAGGGGCGTCAATGGAAGAGCAGCGCATTAAACCGCCCTGTAGGAGGAATAAATGCGCTGCGCTGCGTCAAATTTGTATATTAAGCTTGGCTTAGAAGGCTTCGCTATATCGTTTTAATCGTCACTACCGCGATTAACACGGACATCGATATCGTCGTCAAGATCATCATCAAGATCATCTTCATCGCCGTCGTCAATATTGTCGAACTCATCAAGGTCAAGGTCGCCTTTAAGCTCTTCTTCTAACTCGTCATCATCTTCAAGATGTTCTTCATCATCGGCAACATCGTCCATTGATATCGTGTCTGAATCCTCAAGATCATCTTCGTCATCATCTTCCAGCACTTCTTCCTCAGCCGCTTTAGCTTTGGCGTTCTTTTCGTCATTTGCTGGGCGGCCTCTTTTAGCCTTTGCTTTCGCATAGCCTAGAAATTCGGCACCACAATTCGGGCATGTGATAGGGGATTTGTTAAAGTCATAGAATTTTGTAGAGCAGCTCATACATAAGCGCTTAATTCCTTTATTTACGGCGGCCATGGTTTTCCTCCTTCTTGGAAAGTCTGGTTTGTTGATCTCTATTATAGCGGATAAAATGACGTGTCAATTTAAAAATAGCGCGGTTTGATACGGATATATATTTGATATCTTGAAAGCCATAGACCGAGGCACCAAATCATTATAGTATTGTAAAAAACGATCAGGCTTTAAGGAGACGTAATGCATAAGAATGTTGTCATTTGTGGGTATAAACGCAGCCCTCACCACTTCGCAAATAAAGGGGCGCTGGCGAAAGTGCGCCCGGATGATATGGCGGCTGAGGTTATTAATGCTCTTATCGCAGAAACAAAAGTGAAGCCTGAAGAAATTGAAGATATTTTAATGGGCTGTGCGTTCCCTGAAGCTGAGCAGGGTTTTAACCTTGCTAAGATCGTAGCGCAACGTGCAGGGCTTCCTGCTTCTATTGCTGGTGCGACAGTAAACCGCTTTTGCGGCTCGTCTATGACCACTATTCAAATGGCGGCAGGCTATATTCAGATGGGCGCTGGGGACGCTTTTATTTGTGCAGGCGTTGAGAGTATGAGCCGTATCCCAATGGGCGGGTTTAACCCGATGCCTAATCCAACATTGATGGAAACCTATCCGCAAGCCTATATGTCGATGGGTATTACGGCTGAAAACCTTGCGAATAAATATGACATTAGCCGTGATGCGCAAGATGAGTTTGCGGTGAATTCGCATAAAAAAGCGGCAGCGGCGGCGCAAGGAGGCAAATTTAAAGATGAAATCGTCCCGATTGGTGATGTGACAGAAGACGGCNCAATCCGCGCTGATTCATCAAAAGAAGCACTTGGCGGCCTTAACCCTGCTTTTGATAAGGATGGATCGGTAACCGCAGGGACATCCTCACCACTGACAGATGGAGCAACGGCTGTCCTTATTTGTTCAGAGGAGTACG
The DNA here is from genome assembly GCA_002710775.1 of Micavibrio sp. GTDB lineage: Bacteria > Pseudomonadota > Alphaproteobacteria > Micavibrionales > UBA9664 > UBA9664. Next base: position 3,897 of record PALX01000021.1, read on the forward strand.
CAGATAAACATAAATTGCCAAAGCTGGCGCGGATTAAATCCGTTGCTGTGGCGGGGTGTAATGCTGAGATCATGGGCATAGGTCCCGTTCCGGCAACGAAAAAAGCGCTGGAACGCGCAGGTGTAAAAATCGAAGATATTGACCTTGTTGAGTTGAATGAAGCTTTTGCGGCACAATCGCTTTCTGTCCTTAAAGAGCTGGGCGTTGACGAAAAGAAAGTGAATATTGATGGCGGCGCGATTGCTTTGGGCCACCCATTGGGTGAATCAGGTGCGCGTATCACGGGTAAGCTTGCTAGTCTGATGAAGCGCGAAAAAGCAAAACTCGGACTCGCAACAATGTGTATTGGTGGCGGTCAGGGCACGGCAATTATCTTAGAAGCTATTTAACCTTTACTTAATAAATTCTCGCTATTATTTCGGCAGGATAAAAAGAGAAAGTGTATGTCGTTATCTGTTAAAAAGAAGAAAAACTTCCGTGATTGGCATATTTCACTGGATGTTGAAGATATGACTTTACGCCAAGCATATGATGACCAAATGTCTTATGGAGATGGTCAGGCAGATATACCTTTTATCGTTCGGCTATTCGAGCATCCAAGCTCGCCAATTGCTTTTGATGGGGCGATTGGTCTTAAAGAGCATGATTATATTCACTCGATACTTGGTCGCGGTATGATGAATAAGGATGAAGCCTTTGTGATTGGTTTTACGATGGGTAGTTCTCGCGATCTTAATAAGTTTGAGAAGTTCTTGTTTACAGTGATCAGTGATCATGTTTACCCAAAATATTATAATTGGACAGAAGATGATGTTGATGTTTTTGAACTTGGTGTGATTGCTGGAGAACGGTTGTGTTCTGTGCCAATGTATAAAGTGAATTACGAGATGTTGCTGGATAAGCCCTTGAAAGAAATTCGTCACATGTTGAGTATAGATTTAGAGGCTTTACGTAGTTTTTATATGCTGGAAAAAAAGCTTTTCCCTGATTGCTGCGAGTCTCAACGTAATGTGTAAAATTTAGTTTTTTTCTTTATTTCTTCTGATATAGCAAAGACATCTATATATGCCATATAGGCTTGTAAGCAGCCAAAAGCTCTCTATCAGGATTGATGCAAAATTCACATTCTTCGACAGTGACCACAGAATTAGAATTGATCCAATAGCGTTGAGTGTTGAAAAATAAAGTGATTTCGCAAATTCACGTTGCAGTTGGAGTTTTAAATAACAGCCTGCAATTAAAAAAACGCCAATAATTCCGATTATATCGTGCAAAGTTATTATTTCAAAAACGTTCTCGGATAAAAAAATAACCATGCCTATTTTGCCTTGTAGCGATCCATATAGCGATGGCCAATACCGATAACATGTGCGGTGTGGTCTTTATCCATTTCGATGTAAAAGTCGAGAGCTTTTACAGGAAGCCACTCAACGGCTTTTTGATCCTGAGCTTGACCGACATCATAAACATAGATTTCTGTGTAGAATAAATATTCAATTGGATTTACAACGTAAAACTCTACTTGGCCAGCTTTGTATTTGTGAAGTTTTTTATAATCTGCAAGATTTCTTAGGTTTTTTGGTGTGTCAGGAATGAAATATTTATATATGTTCCCTTTTTGTAAGTTTTCTTCAACGGCGTGAAAAATTTCGCTTTCTTTATTCAGGTCGTTTGTCAAGTCTTGTGAGAAAACCCATGTTTCTTCTGAGTGCTTTTCTAGGTGCGCTACATATTTTTCACTCACTAGCCAAGTCATGTTGCTGGCAATAATAATACTTTTTAGATCGTTTAGTTTATCTTCAAATTCTTCTTGGTGTTTTAACTTATTCAACAAAACCGTCAGAACAATTCCTAGCGATACAATAAGAAAAACACCTCCAAAACCTATGATGATTTCCGTTAGAGACAAAGTGTCTTGCAATCGATCTACAGAAAGAGAAATGATGATGGCAATAAAAGTATATACGCCTATCATCAGGGGATGTTGTAAGAAGGTTGCAATTTTTTTCATACCAAGATTGTGCCCTAGTTCAGTTACTAGCACAATGCTAAAAAACTTAAATTAGTTTAAAACGCCGAGTTTACAAGGCGACCGGGGCTTAGATATTCGAATATCGTTTTACTGTTCGATCCTTCGACGTCACCGCCGGCAATGATTGGCTCTTCGTATAAAACATCATCACGGAAAATAAGGGTGACGGTGTATTGGAAACCATCTTCTTTGGTTTTCATGCTAATTGGTGTGTTAAAGCCATGTTTGCGATTCACGCGTGAATAATCAAGGCGATACCCATCCAGTGTATGAATGAAATTTTGCGTGTTACTGAAATTAATATTGTCTGTACCGTACATGGCGGTCACGATCTCGCTTCGCGACAGGAGGAAGAAGTCTTCTTCTTCACGCTCCAGTATGTCATAAACTTCCTGTTTTTTCATCCCTTTCTTAACCGTATGAACACGTTCAAGAAGCTCGGCTTTAGACTTATAATAATCCTGATTAACGCCTTTTGTGCCGCCTNGGAGCGACATAACGNCTGAACAAGCATTTAGGCTAATAATCACCCCTAGGCTAAGTATTGACTTACTTAGCATGGATATGAGGCGATGAAAATTATAACCTATTCGTACCATGACCTTATTTTATAAGAAAAAGTTTAACAAAGCTTAACGATTGCACAAAACTTTAGTTGCATTGCATCATAACTCTTTCCTCTATAGTAGATGATATCTCTTTGAAGAAAAAGGCTATTTTGTGTGCCCAAAATGCTATATGATGGTGACTTTGAAAAACAACCGCTCAATATAATGGATAATAATAAAAATACACAAACAGGCGGATTTTTACTGAAGGAAGGGATTTGGCTGTTCGCCAAGATCGCGGCGGTAATGACTGTCTTTTTAGGTGGTCTGGTTATCTTCGGGTGGTATACAGGCAATACCACATTGATCCAAATTATGCCGTTTTTTGCCCCGATGCAGTTTAATACGGCATTGTGTTTTATCGCTTCGGGTTTTGCTCTTTGCATGCTATGCCAAGGGCACAAGCCCCTTTCTCGCTTCTTTGGTTTTATCGCGGCATTGATTGCCGTGCTCACCCTGATTGAATATGTGTTTAACCTCAATCTTGAAATAGACCAAATCTTTATGGATGCATATGTGAACACAAAAACATCTCATTTAGGAAGAATGGCTCCCAATACAGCGCTTGGCTTTTTGCTCGCTGGCTCGTTTTTTATGCTCGACACACGCCGTAAGCTTTTCAGTGCTGGGTTAGCAGCTTCTGTACTCGCTCTTTCGGTGTTAGCGCTTATTGGCTATTTGAGTTTTGCAGAAGGGTTATATGGCTGGGGGCAGGTTACGCGCATGGCCCTGCACACGGCGCTGGGATTCTTTGTCCTCGGTCTTGGCATGCTGGCTTCTTTGAAAAATGCAGACGGGCTGGAAAAGGCGGATCTGTGGCAGTTGACGCCATTTAGTGTTTCTGTCGTTGTTGTCGTTTTGACCTGTTTCGCGTGGTATAGCGTCAAAGAAACGACCAATGCTCATAACCAACAATACTTTGTCAAGCTTACAGGGGAGATAGAGAACGCCCTTATTAACCGTTATAATCAATATGAGCAAAGCCTGCATGGTGGTCTGGGTCTATTCTATGGATCAGACAGTGTAACAAGACATGAGTGGCGCGCCTATGTTAATGCGCTGGATATTGAGAAGAATTTGCCGGGTATTAATGGTGTAGGTTTCATTGATTATGTGCGCAACGAAGATATACCTGAGTATTTGGCTATGGTGCGTCAGGATGAAAAACCGGACTTTAAGAATTATCCTGAAACTGCTTTCTCTGACAAATTTGTTATTCGCTATATAGAGCCTGAGTATAAGAATAAAGAGGCTATAGGGCTTGATATTGGTTTTGAAAGCAATCGCCGTATAGCGGCAGAGCGTGCTAGAGATCTGGGCGCACCAGCTTTGACGAGGAAAATTGAGCTTGTTCAGGATGCACAAAAACAAGCAGGTTTCTTATTGCTTCTACCCTTATACAAATATAGACAATTGCCGTCCTCTGTTCAGGAAAGGCGCAGTCAGTTTGAGGGGTGGGTTTATGCACCCTTTATGGCCCGTAATTTCTTTAACGGTTTGTCTGATATCAGGGATTCTCAGATCAAATTTAAAGTTTATGACGGGCCTATCGCAAATGAGGAACATCTAATTTATAATTCTGATCCAGACAAAGAAAGCTATATAGAGAAATATAAGAGCTATTCACAAATAGATGTTGCCGGCAGTATATGGACGGTGGAATGGAAGAATGACACGGCTTTTGACCCGCCTGTAGATGACAACAAGCCTTTCAGTATTCTTATCGCAGGTCTGTTTTTCTCGGGACTTCTTTATTATGTTCTGACGCATCTGATTTTGAGTAAAGAGGCGATAGCCATGGAGGTTGATAAACGCACCCTTGAATTGGCGAAAAGCCAGAAAGAGCTAAAGGAAAGTCTGGATTTCCAAGACCTGGTTATGTCGCGTATTCCTGATCTAGTTTTTGTTAAAGATTCTGATTTGCGTATTGTGCAGGCCAATGACGCCTTTTTGAAACTATATCCGAAACATAAGCGCCACAGCGTCATTGGAACAACAACATTTGAAGAATATGATGAAGCAGAAATGGAAGCCTTTACAACAGAAGACCGCAGGGCGCTGAAAGAAGGTTTTAGTGAGACAGAAGAGACAATTAAATTTCCTGATGGTCGTGTTCGTACGCTAATGACGCGTAAAGTATCTTTTGATAACGATCATGGCGAACGTTTTGTTCTTGGCATTAGCCGCGATATCACGGAAAAGAAAAAAGCGGATGAAGCAATATTGCGTTCTAATTCTGAGCTTGAAAGATATGCGTATATTGCCTCGCATGATTTACAAGAACCTTTGCGTATGATTTCAAACTTTAACTTACTTTTGAAGAGTGAGTATGGCGAAGATATGGATGAGACGGCTAACAAATATATGGACTTTTCTGTTGATGCGACGAAGCGCATGCAGGCGCTGGTTTCTGATCTTCTTGAATATTCTCGCCTTGAGGTGGAAGACGCTATCATAGAGGACGTAGACTGCGAAAAACAGCTCAAGGTTGCTTTAAGTGATCTGGAGCAAATTATTACAGAAAGTAATGCGAAAATTGAGCACGATAAATTGCCGCATGTTAAAGGCAACCCTATGCAGGTTTCCAGATTGTTCCAGAACCTGATTAATAATGCTTTGAAATACAAACATCCTGACCGTGCTGCTAATATATATATTGGGTTCGAAAACCGTCATGATAAATATGTTTTCAGCGTTAAGGATAATGGCATTGGCATCAAGGAAGACTATTTGGAGCAGATTTTTGTTTTGTTCAAACGTTTGCACGCCAAAGAAGAATACGGTGGTACGGGTATCGGTTTAGCCATTTGTAAAAAGATTGTACACTCAATGGGGGGTGAAATTTGGGCTGAGTCAGTGTATGATAAAGGAACAACATTCTATTTCTCTGTGCCTAAATCTTAAATCTAATAACAATAAAATGATAAGGAAGAGGTTTTTAAATGACGGATACACCAAGTAAGGCAGTGAATATACTGCTCATCGAAGACAATGAAGGTGATATTTTTCTAACGCGTAAAGCTTTTGAGAAAGCGAGCTTCTCTTACGAAATACATATAGCCAGAGATGGCGAAGAAGCACTGGATTTTGTTTTTCAGCGCGGTAATTTTGCTGTTAAGCCCAGACCGGACATTATTTTTCTAGACATGAATATGCCCAAAAAAGATGGCAAAGACGTGTTGAAGGAAATCAAAGAGGATGAGAGTTTACGCCGCATTCCTGTCATTATTCTAACGAGCTCAAAAGCAGAGCAAGATGTTTTGAGAGCGTATGATCTACACGCAAATTCATATATGGTAAAGCCATTGGATCTGGGCAAATTTCAGGAGACTGTGCAGGCTGTCGAAAATTTTTGGTTTAAAACGGTGGTTTTGCCAGATGAGTAGTGATGGCAAAATAGATTCTCAAGATGAGATTGAGAAACTGAAGAAAGAACATCATGAATTTGCCTATGCTATTTCCCATGATGTTGGTGCGCCCATCCGTCATGTAAAAGAGTTCACGCGTTTGCTTTTAGCTGAACGCCCGCCCGAAACGGAAACGGAAGAGAAATATACCGGTTTCATAGAACAGGCACTTGAGCGCTTAGGGTTGATGCAGGAAGCCTTGCTAACCTATACACGCATTGATACGGATGGCGGCTCAAAAGAAAAATGTGACATTAAAGGTGTTGTTGCAGATGCTGTGAAGCTGCTGGAAACATTAAGGGAAGAAAAAGGCGTTAAGCTTTCTGTCGATATGGAAGAAGCTGAGGTGCCATTGCATAGGAAGCATGTGACTAAGATGTTGACGTATTTAATTGAGAACGCAATCAAGTTCCATGAGATAGGATCGAGCCACCGCCACGTAGCGATAACGGGCCGTCAAATAGACCATTTATATATCATAAAAATCAGCGATAATGGCATTGGTATGTCCGAAAAAGGCCAGGAATTGGCTTTGCGCTTGTTCCGGACACTGAATGATCCGGTTCTTTATGGCGGCGTTGGTGCTGGCCTTTCTTTGGCACGTAAGATTGCAGGCAAATATGGCATCGATTTATCTATAGAAAGTGCTGAGGGTAAGGGTACGGATATAACGCTAAAAATGCCGCTAAATTAATGTGATCAAGCAACCGAAGACAGGACTTTAATAATTTGGTCTTGTGTAATCCGTGATTTAATCAAGAACGATTTAGCACCAGCTTTGCGCGCCTCACTCTTTGTTAGGTCACTGGCGATGCCTGTCATAACAACGATAGGTGTTTGAGGAAAAAATTTCTTGGCATCAACGACTGAGCTGATACCAAAATTATCAGGCAGATTAAGATCAAGAAACATCAAATCATACTTAAAGCTTCTGTACTTAACAGCGGCCTCGCGCAAACTTTTCGCGAATGTAAGCTCGGCGCTACAAACGCTTTGAAGTTGTGCTTTGATTAGTTCTTGATCCATAGGGTCATCCTCAATTATGAGGATTTCCTTATTTTTTTTGAAATCGATGTCGTCCATATCTTCCATATTTATATTATATACCAAAAAAGGGTAAAAAGCTCATTAAACATATTTAACGTAATATGCAAGAGTGTTTTCTTTCTTGTTTATTTAAACAAGAAAATGATGTGCGCTCAAGACGCTCTACGGACTCTAGCGTACAGGAAAGGTTAGGATAAATTCAGACCCTTGGTCTAGGGGATTATAAGTGACCTCCCCGTCTAGTGCGTGGACATTGGCAAGAATAAGATAGAGGCCAAGCCCACTGCCAAAGGAAACTTGCGGATGAAAACGCTGGAACATTTGGAACATTTTATCCCGATATTCTTCAGCAATGCCAAGCCCGTTATCACTGATAGAGATAACGCATTCTTTTTTGTCTTTGTAAGCACTAATGTGAATTTTCGGGTTCTTCTCGGCAGGATTGTGATACTTGATAGCGTTAGAAATAAGGTTTTCTAGGCTTTGTTGTAAAAATATGCGTTTCACAAATATTGGATTCTCAATTTTTATGTCTGTGGTAATTTCGATATTTTCGACGCCCTCAAGATTGCCTAGTTCTTTGATAATTTCAAAGACCATACCACCAAGAGACACTTCTTCTTCTTTCATATCAACCAGTTTAACTTTTGTCAGGCCGATAATATCTTCGATAAGATTTTCCAGTTTTGCCATAGCAGATTTAATGTGATTGAGGGCGGTAAAGGCAGATTTGGTATCACCTTCGCGGATAGATTCCTTGGCGACATCGCTAAGGCTGGACGATGAGATGACAGGCGCGCGAAGATCGTGTGATATTCTATAAGAAAACTCTGTTAGCTCAGCATTAGATCGTTCCAAGTCATCTGTCTTTTTTACAATTTCATTCAGGATCGGTTTGAAAATCAACAAAGCCTCAATAATTAAGGTCATTAGGCCGATGAACAAAAATAAAGTTTCTAATTTCCTAAAATTTTCAACCTTTTGCGTGGCTTCTTTTTCGTACTGATACACCACATCATTAAGCGAAACGAGTAAGCCGCCAAGCGCTGTTTTTACGATAGAATCGGCAATGGTGATTTCATCTTTTTGTGTATTTTTCTCTAAGAAATAAAAAGCAATCAACGCTTCGGCTTGTCCCAAATAATCAAGAACACGCTTATCCAGATTTTCGTCACCGTAGTAATATTTATATATTGCATCACTATATGGCTTGTCACCGACTTTAGCCAACAGACGGGCGATAAGCTCCTCATGATTTTGGCGCATAGTGAAAATTGATTTAAGCAAGTTTGAAGCATGTTCGGCGCGCTGATTAACGCTTTCGGCATCCACTAATTGTTCTGACAGAAGGGCAATGCGCTGGGATAACATGCGTTGTTGTCCGCTTATATTGATGACATGGCCATCTTCCTTGTTCAAATTAATCTGAGCGTTAATCGTAGCATAGGCAGTAATCATCACGCAGGCGATGATGAAAAGGGCAACACAGTACAAAATGGATATTTTTTGTCTTAATGTTTTTGTTCTTTTGATGAGTGACATACAGAATTTCTTATCTTTATATTTGTCTTCAATTTTACAGTAAAACAAGGACGCTTGCACATGAAATTTCGTTCGTGCTTGACACAGATACAGGTTTGGGCGCAGGGTAAATCCATGACAAAGATTTTAAAAGAAAGCCGCATAAAGACTCCGATAGGTGATATGCGCGTTATTGCGGATGATAGTGCCCTTTATCTTCTCGAATTTTATGAGGAAGATAAGCCTGTTCGATTGCCTCATACGATAGAGGTCGGTAACACAAAAATATCAGAGCAGGTGACGGAAGAGCTGAAGGCATATTTTTCTGGCACGCTAAAGAGTTTTGGAACGCCGCTCGCCTATACAGGGACCGATTTTCAATGTGGCGTGTGGGATACCCTAAAAACAATTCCCTATGGCGAGACATTTTCCTATGCGAAACAAGCGGCGAATATGAATAAGCCAAGGGCCGTGCGCGCCGTTGCCAATGCCAATCGTTTGAATAAGATTGCCATTATCATACCGTGTCACCGCGTGATCGGATCAGACGGCTCTTTAACGGGATATGCTGGCGGGCTTGATAAAAAGAAATGGCTCCTCGATCATGAGGCGCGTAACACTGCGAATTTGTAATCTATTTACCGATGGCTTTATGTAGACCATCTAGCGTTTCTTTTTCCTCTTTTATGGTTAAAGATTTTGCCGCGTGTTTCAGCGCGTAAGATGATATCCATGTGGCAGGTTTTTGCATGGTATCCGGATTGAGTTTAGCCAGAGCGATCATCGCTTTTTGCAGGGCAATGCCGACCTCTATCATACTTGCGCCATCGCGGGCTATGGGCCTGAATGAGTCTCGGAATAAATCCTCATAGCTTAGAGCGGGTACGTACACATTTGGATATTCGATATCTGTATCTTTTTCAGCTTCTTTTTTTATCTCTTGGTTGTAATTTGAGAGCAGGCGCATTTGTGTCTTAATGACTTCAATCGCTGTGCCGGGGTCATTTACGGCTGGCGATAATGCACGGATAGCAATCTCAGCCAGAACGATCATACCATAGCGTGGGTCTTGTTCGAAGGTGCGGTCTTCTTTGATAACGAAACTGTTTTGAATGGATTTTTCTACTTTTTCATCCATCTTCTTTGATAGATAGAACAGTGGCTTTACCCCGTCATGAAAAGAGCCAGGAATACATTCAATATAGATTTTTAGCGATTCTTTTTTGGCAATATCCTCGAGTTTTGCCATGTCGATATATTGTATATAGCCCAAGCGCGTATCATGAATAGCATGTGATTTTGCGGGTTTTCTGCCTGATTTTCTGGGATTGCCGCCTAATGTAGGCCGTTTTGCGTAAGAGCTAAAAGCAGTTGATGTTGATGCTTCAATAGTATCAATCGTGTGCCCGACACGGCCCAGCTTTGACAAATGCTCAATCCAGTGGAGCAAAGTCAGTGTTATAAAAAAGATCAGCAAGATCGTGACAATGAATAAAATTAAACGCCCGCTATCCGTATAAATATTGGCTTTGAGCGTGATGATCCCGACGAGGCTGAATAAAAAGCTACCTAAAAAAGTCGATAAAGCGTTCAAGGATGTTTCGTCAGAAAGTAATAATTTGGTTGCACGCGGTGTCGTATTGCTGGCGGCGGCGGAATAGGCGGCAACCATGGTGCTGAGCGAGAATGTTGTCACGACAAGCATGCTTGAGGCTAGAATATTGAGCAGGCTATCGACGGCCTGTGCGCCCACAATATTGGATAATTCTTCCGGTAAATATCTTTCGATCACAACACTGAGTAGAGCGCTTAAGATCGCTAGGGCACAAAAAATAGATGCCCGCAACCACAGGCGGCTTTTAAGTTGGTTATAAATCCACTGCCATTTTGACAAAAAACTCTCCGTTCGGATGTGATGTACCCAAGATACCAAAGTATCGCATGAACGTCTATTGTCTGCGTGCTACACGTCAGGAATATCTACATTCAGAGTTTCGATAAGGTGGTAATAGCCCCAGACGATCAGCAAGAAAAAGGCGATCATTGCGATGACTTTGAAAGTGAAGCCGTGTTTGTGCTGAAGTTTTCTGTCTTTATGGGCGATGACATCCATCATCTCATCGCCGAATTTTACCGATAGGAAAGTACCCGATGCACATAGGGCGATGATGCTCCAATATGGCCATGGATGGGTAAGAATTTTATAGAGCAAGTCCGTCAGGAAAGTTTTATCATAGCTAGGGGCGGAAAAAAACACGGCCCATGTATTAAGAGAAATGGCGATAGCCCAGACGATCAGTTCGGAATGGAGCATGCGCATACCTGTGATTAACCGCACAGGAAAATCGAGCAGGAAACCCGCATCTGCGATAGGGGTGCATAGGACAAAGAAGCTCCACGTCAGGGCGGCGACCATACCGCCTGTGGCCAGCCCATACTCATAACTCAAATAGCCGAAATAACCAATCAGGACGCTTAGAAGAAGAAGAAATTTAAGCAAGCCTTCACGCTTTGGGGCGTGTTGCCATAGATTTTTCAAGGGTATTTTATGTGCCATTGTTTCTATCCTTTTATATTGAGGATAGAATTATTGACCGCCGCCGCCAAGGGCTTTGAATAAATTTGCCAGATTGGCAAGGCGTTGGCGCTGGGTCTCAATGGCCGATTGCTCATAGCTATATAGTTCGCGCTGGGCGTCAAGGACGCTTAAGAAGCTATCGACACCGGCATCATAGCGCGCTTGTGACAAATCATAGACTTTTTGTGCCGCCGCCACGAGGCGTTCTTGCGCGGCGAGTTGTTCGTCGAGTGTGGCACGCGCCGCCAGCTCATCAGACACATCGCGGAAGGCATTTTGGATTGCTTGTTCGTATGAAACGATAGCCTTTTCTTTACGAATTTTCGCAAGATCAAGATTGGCTTTGTTCCGCCCGCCCTGAAAGATTGGCAAGGTGATGTTTGGTACGAAACTATATGCACCTTCTGCGCCGCGTGTGAAAAGATCGCTTAGGCCAGCGCTGGCATAGCCATAATTTCCTGTGAGCGTGATACTTGGGAAAAACGCCGCACGGGCCGCACCAATATCGGCGTTGCGGGCCAGTAATTCGTATTCAGCCTGTCTGACATCAGGACGCAGGAGAAGAACTTCCGAAGGCAGGTCGGCCTTGAGGGTGTCTTTGATAGAAATCTGGTCTAGATTGGTTTCAGGCAAAAACGCATCATCTTGCGGAATGCCCATGAGCATAAACAGTGCATTTTTATCCTGCGCTACATAACGTTTGTATTGATGCAGGTTTACGTTGGCTGTTTCAACGGCTGTGGCGGCACGAGCAACATCTTGTTCCGTTGCAACGCCGCGTTCCAGACTTTTATTCAAGATGTCATAGGTTTCCTTCTGTGCATCCAGTGTCTTTTCCGTTAAAGCCAGAAGTTTCTGGTCCGCCAGAAGTTGCAGATAAGCATTCGCTGTTTCGGCAATCAAAGAATTGCGCAGGGCGGCATGGGCTTCTTCTGTGGCTAGATATTCATTAATAGCGGATTGATTTTGGCTACGGATTTTGCCGAATAAATCCACTTCGTAACTGCTTAGTCCTACACCTGCGTTGTAGAGTTCGACTTTGCTGGCGACAGCAGTACCCGCCGCGGCGTCGCTTGATTTTTGATAGGTCGCACTTCCGCCGAGATTAATATTTGGTATGAGGTCGGCGCGCTCAATGCGGTAAGCCGCCCGTGCTTCTTCGATGCTTAAGGCAGTTTGGCGCAAATCTTTGTTGTTCTGGAGCGCTGTGCCAATCACAAGCCATAGTTCTTGCGAGTCGAAAAACTTTTTCCATTCCAAATCGCTTGCGAGTGTTTCCCCGACAGGCATTTCATAGCCGGGGACGTTTTGCCAGCTTGTGCTTGCAGAAAATTGCGGACGCTCATAGGACGGAATCATCGTACAGGCGGAAAGAATTGTAGAGGCCACTAATATAGATGCTAAAGATTTACGCATTATCTGAACTCTCTTTCTTTTCCTTGTGCTCGTTGTTGTGGTCATCATCTTCGGTTTTTGATTTACCGTGGAAGATACGCTCAATCATCACGTAAAACATCGGTACGAAAAAGATCGCAAGGAATGTTGCCGCAGCCATACCGCCCATCACGGCGATACCAATCGCGTTCTGGCTAGCGGCACCAGCACCGCTCGCAAGGGCAAGTGGGGTGACGCCCAGCATAAAGGCCATAGACGTCATGATGATTGGACGGAAGCGCTGACGTGCCGCAATCGCGACGGCTTCCACCGTGCGGTAACCTTGTTCTTTTAGTTCTTTAGCGAATTCCACGATCAGAATTGCGTTTTTGGAGGCCAGCCCCACCGTGGTTAAAAGGGCAACTTGTAAGTAAACATCGTTAGGCAAACCGCCGAAAAATGCCGCCAGCACTGCACCGAAAATACCAAGCGGCACAACAAGCATAACAGCAAGTGGTACGGCCCAGCTCTCATACAGAGCGGCCAGACATAGAAAGACGATCAGGACGGACATCATGTAAAGCATAGGTGCTTGTGACCCTGCCGCACGCTCTTCGAATGAGATACCGTACCATTCAACACCGAAACCCTCAGGTAACTTCGAAACAATCTCTTCAATCGCATCCATACCTTCACCGGTGCTCACACCCTCGGCTACACCACCTTGAATATTCACGGACGCTGTTCCGTTAAAGCGCTCAAGTTTTGGAGAACCGTAAATCCAACTGGCGGTAGAAAAGGCATCAAAAGGTACCATTTCGCCATTATTGTTACGGACATACCAGTCGTTTAGATCTTCNGGCATCATACGGTATGGTGCATCGGCTTGAAGATAAACACGCTTGATACGGCCTTTATCTAAGAAGTCGTTCACATAGCGCGAACCCCATGATATCTGAAGCGTACGGTTAATATCGTTCAAAGATAAACCAAGTGCCGAGGCTTTTTCATGGTCAATGTCGATCTTGAATTGCGGAACGTCACTTAGGCCATTTGGGCGCACACCTTGCAGAATTGGATTTTGCGCGGCCATACCAAGGACCTGATTACGGGCATTCATTAATGCTTCATGGCCACGGCCCGCGCGGTCAACAAGCTGGAAGTCAAAACCTGAGGCATTCCCAAGTTCGCGGATGGGCGGCGGGAAAAAGGCGAACGCGCTGGCATCTTTAATACCGCCCAATACAGGTGCCGCAGCACCAGCAATCGCGAAAACGCTTTGGTCGGGACGTGTGCGCTCTTTCCAGTCTTTAAGCCCAACGAAGCCAAAGGCAGCATTTTGCGCCGATCCGGCAAAAGAGAAACCGACAACGGTGAAAAGGTGTTCTACATTCTCGCCTTGCTCATCAAGGAAATAGTCTTCCACTTTCTTAACGGATTCCAAGGTGCGTTCCGCCGTTGATCCGGGCGGTGTGTTGACCATCAAATACATATTCCCCTGATCTTCATCCGGTAGGAAAGACCCAGGCAATTGCATGAAAATAAAGACTAAGCCGCCGACAAGAATAACGTAAACGATAAAGAAACGCTTAAAACGATCCGCCATAAAGCTAGCTGTTTTTTGATAGCCGTCGCGTCCTTTGTTGAAATACTTATTAAAGAAGCCGAAGAAGCCTGTTTCTTTGCGGCGATTTCCGTCTTTTTCGTGTTTAAGTAATGTCGCACATAAAGAGGGTGATAGGACAATCGCCACAAGAACAGAAAGCGCCATTGCCGAGACAATCGTGATTGAGAACTGACGGTAAATCGCCCCGGCTGAGCCGCCGAAAAACGCCATAGGAATGAACACGGTTGAAAGTACAACGGCAATACCGACCAGTGCGCCGGTGATCTGATCCATGGATTTTTTCGTTGCTTCTTTTGGCGGCAAACCTTCTTCGCTCATGATGCGTTCAACGTTCTCCACGACAACAATCGCGTCATCCACGAGCAAGCCAATGGCGAGCACCATGGCAAACATGGTCAGCACGTTAATCGTAAAACCAAAAGCAAGAAGGACGGCAAATGTCCCGAGCAATACAACGGGTACGGCAATTGTCGGAATCAGCGTGGCCCGCAGATTTTGCAGGAAAAGAAGCATCACAATAAAGACGAGAAAGACCGCCTCGATTAATGTGTGAACCACGGATTCAATGGAAAGCTCAATAAACGGAGTCGTATCAAACGGATAAATGACCTGTATGTCTTCGGGCAGGAATTCGGAAAGTTCTTCAACGCGCTCTTTCACAAGCTCGGCTGTTTGCAAAGCGTTGGCACCTGTCGACAAATTAATCGCCAGACCCGCGGCGGGCTTGCGCTTATACCGTGCGATACGCTCGTAATCTTCTGATCCAAGCTCAATTTTTGCGACATCTTTAAGGCGGACTTGTGACCCGTCTGTATTGACGCGCAGGACAATACGTTCAAAATCCTCAGCAGTTTGCAGGCGTGATTGCGCCTTAACGGTGGCGTTAATTTGTTGGCCATCAACGGCAGGCATCGCGCCAAGCTGACCGGCGGAAATATCAGTGTTTTGTACTTCAATCGCGCTGGCGACATCCAGCGGTGTCATGTTGTAGCTGTAGAGCTTGGCTGGGTCGAGCCATATTCTCATAGCGTGCTGGCCACCAAATACACGGACATTACCAACGCCGTTCACACGCGATAAGGGTTCTTGGAAGCTGGAGACGAGAAGGTCACTAATCTCGCTGGCTTTCATATCGCCGTTTTTGGAGTAAAACCCGACAACGAGCAAAAATGTGTCGTTAGATTTGGTGACGGTTACCCCTTGTTGTTGTACTTCTTGAGGAAGCTGTGTCACTGCGCCTTGTACTTTGTTCTGGGTCTGCACTTGTGCAATGTCAGGATCAGCTTCTGGTTCAAATGTCAGCGTGATTGACATAGAGCCATCGGAACTGCTGGATGAAAAATAACGGAGATAGTCGATCCCCGTTAGGCGCTGTTCAATGACTTGTGTAACGGAGTTTTCAACTGTTTCAGCAGAAGCACCGGGGTAGTTGGCGCGAATAGAAACCGTCGGCGGTGCGACAGTCGGATATTGCTGAACAGGGAGCCCTTCAATAGACAAAATCCCAGCCAGCATAATGATAATGGCAATAACCCACGCAAAGACGGGGCGATCAATAAAAAAACGAGCCATAATGTAATGTCCTTATTCTTTTTTTTCTATTCTGCCTTTTGCGGCGCAGAGTCATTTTGTGGTTGTTCTTTTGTCCATTCTTCAGGGGCAACAGCCATATCAGGAGCTACTTTTTGATAGCCTTCAACGATAAGCTTATCGCCCGCCTCAATGCCGGATTCGACAATCCAGTAATCTTCATAGGCATCAGATGTTGTGATAGCGCGTTGCTGAGCTTTGTCCTCAGCATCGACAATCCAGACACTCAATGTGCCATCCGCTTTACGTGTTGTCGCACGTTGAGGGACAAGGAGAGCTGTTTCTTCACCCATATCCAGTTCTGCACGAACAAACAGACCCGGCAATAACAGCCCGTCCGGATTTGGAACAATCGCGCGCAATGTGATGGAACCCGTTGTTTCATCAACGGTAACTTCCGAGAATTTTAGCACACCGTGATTGGCATAGCGCTGGCCGCTCTTTTCATCAAGAATGAGGCTGACAGGTACAGTATTCTTGCGCATCAGTTTTTGGCGTAACTTAAGTGCCGCGCTACCTGATTGTTGCATATCAATATAGACAGGATCGAGCTGTGTGATTGTCGCAAGGTGCTCTGTCTGATTGGCAGTTACTAGCGCCCCTTCGGTCACGAAAGAACGGCTGATACGGCCATCAATCGGTGCATATACTTTGGTGTAATCCAGATTAACCTGTGCCAGATCAACGGCGGCCTGTGCCACAGCAATAGACGCATTGGCCTGATCCAGTTCGGCTTTAATGTCGTCATATTCTTGTTGGCTAACCGCTTTGACTTTCACGAGGTCTTTATATCTTTTCTCGCGGGCCTTGACGGTCTTTACATTGGCTTCGGCACTTTTAAGATCGGCCAGCGCGCTATTCAAAGATGCTGTGTAGCGTGCATCGTCAATTTGATAGAGCTGTTGACCTTTTGTCACTTCTGCGCCTTCTTCAAACAGACGCTCGGTAATAATGCCGTCTACTTGCGGACGGATTTGTGACTGGCGAAAGGCTGAGACACGTCCAGGCAATGTTTGTTTAATGGTGATTTTTTGCTCTTGAATTTGGGTCACCGAGACGGGCTGCGCTTGTGGCTGTCCTTGTCCTGCCGCCGCGCCGCCATCTTCAGCATGCGCGCTGTGTGATTGCCAATAAAAAAAGCCGCCGCCAAGGGCCGCTATAACAATAAGGGCGATTAATAAAAACTTTTTCATGTGCAAAGGCCTTCCCGTGTCTTCCCCAGCTAGGGGCTGTCTGCTTCTTGTATATAAGATAGGCCTATATACAAAACTGGACAACCGTAAAAAATAACGTTATATTGTTAACATACATTTATGTATGTATGTTGTCAAGAACGTCATGTTGATTCTTGATATAAAAAGAAAATTAAAGTAGTCAAATATATGCGCAGAACAAAAGAAGACGCTGAAAAAACACGCGATGATATTTTAAACGCCGCCGCTATGCTTTTTGCATCACAAGGCGTCGCGCGCACCAGCCTGTGCGAGATCGCGAAGAGTGCGAATGTTACGCGCGGTGCGATCTATTGGCATTTCAAAAACAAAACTGAAATTTTCGATGCCTTACATGAGCGTTTGCACCAGCCTGTCGCGGCAATGATTGCCGAAGGATTGGAAAAGGATCATCCTGAACCGCTCCAACAGCTCAAAGATCTTTGCGTCAAACTCTTCACGGATTTAGAAGAAGACGAGCAACGCCGTCTGGCGCTAACCCTGTTCATGGTGAAATGTGATTATTCAGGTGACCTTGCGCCGTATAAAGAAAAGCACGATGCGAAAAAAGCGGAAAAAATGCAAAATATCAGCCGCTATATCAAAAAGGCGAAGACTAAAGGTAAATTACCTGAAGGAATGAATCCCGATATATTAATGCTGACTTTTAATTGTTTTATGAAGGGGGTGCTATTCGAATATCTCGATAACCCCGCCGCCTTTAATTTCAAAAAGAACGGCCCCAAAATCTTCGATACTTTTTTCGATACGTTGATTGGGTAAGATACATCGCCTATATTCATGAAATGAAATTTAGCTTCAAAAACATTGGTTACCCCCTCGCATGGATTATTGCCTTTTTAGGGATTTCGTATTTTATCGGGCAAGTGACGCAGGCCAATATGGCTTGGTATGCCGACTTACCTAAATCACCGCTGAACCCGCCGCGCATCGCTTTCCCGATTGCATGGACATCGCTCTATATTATGCTTGCTGTGGCTGGATCACTGATCTTTCGCGCTAAAGGAGAGGGCATTTCAAAGCATAAGAAGCTCTTTGCGGTGTATATGCTGATGAACTGGGCGTGGAGCTTTATATTCTTTGGGGCGCATATGGTCACGCTTGGCTTCGTCTGGATCGTGCTATCGGCGCTGGTGCTCGGCGTGCTTATTTTATGTCTATGGCGCGGGTCAAAAAAGATCGCGGCGCTTTTATGTATCCCGACACTATGCTGGAGCCTCTTCGCCGCCTATTTGAATGGCTATATCGCTTTGATGATGTGAGTGAATGACATAGAATATTGTTGATGTTCTGAGTCGCCTTTTATTCACCGGAGAGTATGTCCATGCGCCAGCCAAAAATCATTACAACCATGCAAGAGTATAGCTGGAGCTTGTTCCGCGGTGATGTGCTGGCAGGGTTGACGGTGGCGCTGGTGGCTCTGCCGCTGAGTATCGCCATTGCCATTGCCTCTGGTGCGACGCCTGCCGATGGATTGATTACAGCGATTATTGGCGGTTTCTTTATATCTTTGCTGGGCGGAAGCCGTGTGCAAATTGGCGGTCCGACAGGGGCTTTTATCGTTGTGGTGTATGGGGTGATTGCTGATCATGGCTATGATGGCCTCGTACTGGCAACGTTAATGGCGGGTGTTATGCTCCTGATTGCTGGGTATTTCAGGCTTGGGCGCTATATTAAATATGTGCCGGAATCTGTGATTGAGGGCTTTACAATTGGCATTGCGATTATCATCGCTATGAGTGAGCTCAGCGATGCGCTGGGCTTAAATGTGCCTCACATGCCAGCAGAATTTTTTGGTAAAGTTGAAGCGCTATGGCATGCGCGTGATACTTTCGCGCTACAGGCGCTGGGTATTACGGCGCTGACCTTATTGGTTATTGTGGCGCTTAAAAAATATGCACCGCGTTTGCCGGGATTGATTATTGCCGTGACAATGGCCTCTGCCGCGGCCCTTTTGGCAGGCTTGCCAATAGACACGATTGCGGGGCGTTATGGTACATTGCCGAGCACTCTCCCAGTGCCGCATATGCCTGAGATATCATGGCCGCTTTTATGGACGTTATTGCCCTCGGCGCTGACCATCGCCTTCTTAGCAGGGATTGAGTCTTTGCTCTCAGCGGTTGTTGCGGATCGCATGATGGCGGGCAATCATCGCCCGAATGCTGAGCTTTTGGCACAAGGGGCGGGGAATATGGCCTCGGCCCTTTGTGGCGGTTTGCCGGTAACGGGGGCTATCGCCCGTACAGCAACGAATGTTAAAGCAGGCGGCAAAACCCCTGTTGCAGGGATTGTGCATGCGCTGGCGATTTTAGTGATTATGATGGTGCTGGCCGAAACGGCGAGTTTGATGGCCATGCCGGCACTAGCGGCGCTATTGCTCTACACAGCATGGAATATGAGCGAGCCGCATAAATGGAAGCACTATGCCTGCTTGCCTAAAAAAGAACTCTTCGTTCTTGTCCTGACACTCCTCCTGACCGTCACAGTGGACCTAACCATCGCTATCGCTGTCGGCGTCGCGCTAGGCCTTATCCTGCGGTTGAAGCGGAGCGCTTAGTATGGCGTATTATAGCGCATATTGTTTGACATAAATTCTTGCGCTGATTACATTGCTCCAAGTTTATACGGATATATATCCAAGGGATAAAGAGTGAGCGCATTATATACTAATGACAATCTGATAGATGCAGCGCGCACGATGCTGGCTGAGGCGCGTGCTATGGACCCTATTGATAATAACCGTATAGCGTTATATCGCCAGTTTAAGAACTTCGTTGATTTTATTAAGGGGTCAGATTATCGCTATGGCTGGAACGCGCCTGATGTATATAAGCAAGAATATGAAGCGCTTAATCATGTGCTTGGTCTTGTCGACCCTAAGCTGACACCCATTTCTTTAAGCGAAGAAATTTTTGATGTTTATAAAGAACGTATTCGCGGCCTCTTTAACAAGGCAAGTACACAAAAAAGTAATGATGAGCAATCGCCTGCCTATATATACTGTGCTTTGTTGGGTTGGGAGCATTCAGCCATGAAGCATTGGGCTGTTACTCAGCATAGTAGCAGAGTTCTTAACACAAACCCCGAATATAAAAGCCAAGTTGATGGTGAAGCTAAAGGCTATGGCAATGAAATAGGAAGTTTTGTTCGCAAACGTAAATCTTCCACTGCGTCATTTATGGCAAGCGTTGTTGGCCTTGATAAAGATAAATTTGAACAGATTATTAAAACAGCTGCTTATAATGAAGCGATGGAAATATGGGATTATCTTTCAAAGCGTAATAGTGATGCATATGACGATGACCGTGTTTCAAGGCTCGAAATGTTTTTAGGCCTTGCAGGCTATGAAAAAGGCGGCAAGGATGAAATCCCGCAAGACTTCCTCGATGTGCTAAGGCCAGGTTTAACAGCCGCTGAGTACGATCAGATAACATGTAGGCATAATATTATTTTTTAGGAAGTCTTCATGCTTGGTTGCGGGGATAGTAACCAAATATGACTTCTAAGACATTGATATTATTTAAGTTATAGTGATTTTAATGTAGTTCTATACCGTGTCTTATACCGTAAAAAGTTATCTACAAGAAATCAAATGTACACTGCAAAAAAACAAGTGAATTTGAAAATTAACTCTCTTCGTAGTTTGTTTCTTCTCTTATTCGCCCAAAAAAGCTTTGCCGTGCTTTATCGTCATGTAAATCAAAGTGAGCTTTATGGTGATCTTTTGCAGAAATTATATCCGAGCTTAAATTATAGGGCAAATTTGTTGCGCCGAATTCTGCAACAACTGCCTGCATATCTCTTTCATAACAACCTTGCAGGATTTGCAACTGAGTAGATGGAAAGCTATTTTTCAGCTGTTTATTATATTCTGGCTGGAAATATCGTATCATTGCGGCTTCATATATAGAGACTCTTTCTATCTCTGAAGTGTTAAACAGTGTATCTAAGCTGTTAGAAATGCTACCTGAAGCCGTTGCATCAGATTGATCTTCCGCCCAAGGATTCATCATAGTAAACACGGTTGTAGCATTCTTTAGGCCGACCGATATTATTTGTATTTCTTT
>PALX01000022.1 GCA_002710775.1 Micavibrio sp.
AAATTCGAGCGTTCAAATCAGAATACTTGTATCACTCAGCGTCCGATTGTTCGCGTTGGTGACAGGATCGAAGCTGGCGATATTATCGCTGATGGTCCATCGACACAGCTTGGTGAGTTGGCGCTTGGCCGTAACGTTCTTGTAGCGTTCATGCCTTGGAATGGTTACAACTTCGAGGACTCTATTCTTGTGAATGAGCGCATCGTGCGTGATGATGTTTACACATCTATTCACCTAGAAGAATTCGAAGTGATGGCGCGTGATACAAAGCTGGGTACAGAAGAAATCACACGTGATATTCCAAACGTTGGTGAAGATGCCCTTCGTCACCTTGATGAAAGCGGTATCGTTTACATCGGTGCGGAAGTAAGCCCAGGTGACATCCTTGTCGGTAAGGTAACACCAAAAGGCGAAAGCCCAATGACGCCGGAAGAAAAACTTCTTCGTGCGATCTTTGGTGAGAAAGCATCTGATGTGAAAGACAGCTCTTTGAGATTGCCTCCAGGCGTAACAGGTACTGTTGTTGAAGTACGTGTATTCAACCGCCGCGGTGTAGACAAAGACTCAAGAACAATGTCTATCGAGCGTCAGGAAATCACACGTCTTGCAAAAGACCGCGATGATGAGCGTTCAATTCTTGAGCAATCATTCTATGCGCATCTAAAAGACATGCTGAAAGGTCAGACAGTAGCGTCTGCGCCGAAAGCAGCAAATGTGAAAAAAGGGACGAAGCTAGATGTTAAGATACTTGAGGACATGCCTCACGGTGTATGGCGTCAGCTTACAATCGAAAATGATAAGCGTATGGCTGAGATCGAAGCGATCACAGACACGTTTAACCAAGCGATTGATAACCTCGAGAAGCGTTTTGAAAGCAAAGTTGAGAAACTTCAACGTGGTGACGAGCTGGCGCCGGGCGTGATGAAGATGGTTAAAGTCTTCATTGCTGTGAAGCGTAAGATGCAACCTGGTGATAAAATGGCGGGTCGTCACGGTAACAAAGGTGTTATCTCTAAGATCATGGCATCTGAAGATATGCCTTATCTTGAAGACGGTACACCAGTTGACCTCGTATTGAACCCACTTGGTGTTCCATCACGTATGAACGTTGGTCAGATCTTGGAAACGCACCTTGGTTGGGCGTCTGCGAACCTTGGTAAGCAAATCGGTGAAATGCTTGATAATTTCGCTGATGCTAAGAAGCCGACAAAAACTGAAGTTGATGGTTTGAAAGACAAGCTGAAAGTCGTTTACGGTGACAGAGAGTATGACGAGAAAGTCTCTAAACTCGATGACACGCAAATGGTTGAAATGGCTGATAATCTTCGTGGCGGTGTGCCGATTGCAACACCGGTATTCGATGGTGCGAATGAACTCGACATCGATACAGCACTGAAGAATGCAGGTCTTGAAACAACAGGTCAGGTAACACTTCGCGATGGTCGTACAGGTGAGAAATTCCACCGTCAGGTAACAGTTGGATACAAATATTTGTTGAAACTGCACCACTTGGTGGATGACAAGATCCACGCTCGTTCGATTGGTCCATACTCTCTTGTTACGCAACAGCCTCTTGGCGGTAAGGCCCAGTTTGGTGGTCAGCGTTTCGGTGAGATGGAAGTGTGGGCACTGCAAGCTTACGGTGCGGCATATACGCTACAAGAACTTCTAACAGTGAAGTCAGATGACGTTGCTGGTCGTTCGAAAGTATATGAGAGCATTGTTCGCGGTGAAGACAACTTCGAAATCGGTATCCCAGAATCGTTTAACGTTCTTGTGAAAGAACTGAAAGCACTGGGTCTGAATGTTGATCTAAAGCAGAGCGAAAATTAAGAAAAAAAGGGTTGGCTGTTAAGGCCGACCCCCTTTTAACAAAGAGAATTTTAAAGTTTTTTAAAAGAGGCAGGTAAAAAAATGAATGAACTAATGAACTTATTCGGTCAAGTCCAAGGCCCTCAGAGCTTCGACACAATCCGTATTGCGATTGCAAGCCCTGAGCAAATCCGCTCTTGGTCTTTTGGGGAAGTAAAAAAGCCTGAGACGATTAACTACCGTACATTTAAACCAGAAAAAGATGGTTTGTTCTGTGCGCGTATTTTCGGTCCTGTGAAGGATTATGAATGTTTGTGCGGTAAATATAAGCGCATGAAGTACAAAGGTATTATCTGTGAAAAATGTGGTGTTGAAGTAACACTAACCAAAGTACGCCGTGAGCGTATGGCGCATATCGAACTTGCCTCTCCGGTTGCGCATATTTGGTTCCTGAAATCACTACCATCACGTATTGGTATGCTCACAGACATGACACTAAAGAATCTTGAGAAGGTTCTTTATTTCGAAAGCTATATCGTTACTGAACCTGGTATGACACCGCTTAAGCCTATGCAGCTTCTTTCTGAGGAAGAATTTTATGATGCACAGGAAGAATACGGTGAGGAAAACTTCCAAGCGGGTATCGGTGCTGAAGCCATCAAAGACATTTTGATGAATATGGACCTTGAATCAATCAAGGAACAAATCGAAGAAGATTTGGCTGAAACAGGCTCTGAAGCGAAGCGTAAGAAGCTTGTGAAGCGTCACAAGATTGTTGAAAGTTTCCTAGAATCTGGTTGTCGCCCTGAGTGGATGATTATGGATGTTATTCCTGTTCTTCCGCCTGAGCTACGCCCTCTTGTTCCACTAGATGGTGGCCGTTTCGCGACATCTGACCTTAACGATCTATACCGCCGCGTTATCAACCGTAACAACCGTTTGAAGCGCCTGATGGAACTTCGTGCGCCTGATATTATCGTGCGTAACGAGAAGCGTATGCTTCAAGAATCTGTGGATGCGCTCTTCGACAATGGTCGTCGTGGTCGCGTTATCACAGGCACAAACAAGCGTCCTTTGAAATCACTTTCAGATATGCTCAAAGGTAAGCAAGGTCGTTTCCGTCAAAACCTACTTGGTAAGCGTGTTGACTATTCTGGTCGTTCGGTGATCGTTGTTGGTCCTGAATTAAAACTGCATCAATGTGGTCTGCCTAAGAAAATGGCTCTCGAGCTATTCAAGCCGTTCATCTATCACAAGCTAGAACTTTACGGCATGGCAACAACGGTGAAAGCCGCTAAGAAAATGGTTGAAAAGGCTCGTCCTGAAGTTTGGGATATTCTGGAAGAAGTTATCCGTGAGCACCCAGTTCTATTGAACCGTGCGCCGACACTTCACCGCCTTGGTATCCAAGCATTTGAACCTGTATTGGTTGAAGGTAAAGCGATCCAGCTTCACCCACTCGTATGTACAGCCTTTAACGCTGACTTCGATGGTGACCAAATGGCTGTTCACGTGCCTCTATCGATTGAAGCACAACTTGAAGCGCGTTGCTTGATGATGTCTACAAACAACATCCTGTCTCCTGCATCTGGTAAGCCGGTTATTGTACCGTCACAGGATATCGTACTTGGTCTTTACTACATGTCTTTGGAAAAAGAAGGCGGTANAGGTGAAGGCATGATCTTCCGTGGTTCTGGTGAAATTTCTCACGCATTGGAAAACGATGTTGTTGAGCTTCACTCAAAAATTAAGTGTCGTTACCACACAGTAGACGCTGAAGGTAATAAGATTACAGTTCTTGTTGACTCAACACCGGGCCGTATCATCTTGTCTGACCTTCTTCCACGTCATCCGAAAGTGCCTTTCAGCACAATCAACCGTGTGTTGACGAAAAAAGATATCTCTAACGTGATCGAAACTGTATATCGTCACTGCGGCCAGAAAGAGACAGTAATCTTTGCTGACCGTATGATGAAACTTGGTTTCCGTCAGGCGTGTATCGCTGGTATTTCCTTCGGTAAATCTGACCTTCTGATCCCAGCGGCGAAAGAAAAACTCGTTGCGGCGGCTCAAGAGAAGGTAAAAGAATTCGAAGAGCAGTACCAAGACGGTCTGATCACGAAAGGTGAGAAATACAACAAGGTTGTTGATATCTGGTCAAGCTGTACAGATGATGTAGCTGCGGCGATGATGGAAGAAATTTCTGACACATCAACGGGCTGGAACTCTGTATACATGATGGCACATTCAGGTGCGCGTGGTTCTGCGGCGCAGATCCGTCAGCTTGCTGGTATGCGTGGTCTGATGGCGAAACCATCTGGTGAGATTATCGAAACACCGATTATTTCAAACTTTAAAGAAGGTTTGACAGTGCTTGAGTACTTTAACTCGACACACGGTGCGCGTAAGGGTCTTGCCGATACAGCGTTGAAAACAGCGAACTCTGGTTACTTGACGCGTCGTCTGGTTGACGTTGCGCAGGATGCTGTTGTGACTGAGCTGGATTGTGGTACGGACAAAGGTATTACAATGCGCGCTATCATCGATGGTGGTGACGTGATTGTTGGCCTTGGTGAGCGTATTCTTGGCCGTACAGCGGCTCAAGACATCAAAGACCCTGTGTCTGGCGATGTTCTTGTTAAAGCCGGTGAGATGGTAACAGAAGAAGACCTGCCGAAGATTGATGAAGCTGGTGTAGACTCTGTTCTTGTGCGTTCAACACTGACATGTGAAACAGCGGCTGGTATGTGTGCGAAATGTTACGGACGTGACCTTGCACGCGGTGTTCCAGTGAATGTTGGCGAAGCAATTGGTGTCATGGCGGCTCAGTCTATTGGTGAGCCAGGTACNCAGCTTACAATGCGTACATTCCACATTGGTGGTGCGGCTCAGCGTGGTGCTGAACAATCATCATATGAATCACCAATCGATGGTAAGATCGAGCTACGTAACCTGAATACAGTTACAGACTCTAGCGGTGGCCTCATCGTTATGGGCCGTAACGTAGAGATGGCTGTTAAGGACTCAAAAGGCAAAGAGCGCGCAACATTCCGTGTACCTTACGGTGCGAAACTTCTAGTGAAGGATGCGGCAAAAGTAAAAGCTGGAGAGAAACTGACAGAATGGGATCCATATACAGTTCCTGTTATCTCTGAAAAAGATGGTGTGGCTCACTTCGTTGACCTTAAAGAAGGTGTATCACTTTCTGAGCAAGTCGATGAAGCGACAGGTATTTCATCTAAAGTGGTTATGGACTGGAAGTCTGCAGCGAAGAGCGGTGACCTCAAGCCTCGTATCTCCTTGATGGATGCAAAAGGCAAAGTGATTAGCCTTGAGAGCGGTCAGCCAGCGAATTACAACCTATCGGTTGGCGCGGTTCTTTCTGTTGAGAATGAACAGGAAGTTAAGGCTGGTGATGTTCTTGCCCGTATCCCACGTGAGGCTGGTAAGACACGCGACATTACAGGTGGTCTGCCACGTGTTGCTGAACTCTTCGAAGCACGTCGTCCGAAAGACTTTGCGGTGATCGCGGATGTTGAAGGTACGATTGAATTCGGTAAGGACTATAAGTCTAAGCAACGCATCGTGATTAAACCTGCGGATGGGTCTGAGCCTGTTGAACACTTGATCCCGAAAGGCCGTCCATTGGCGGTTGCGGAAGGTGATTATGTTCGCGTTGGTGATCCACTTCTTGATGGTGCGTTGGTACCACATGACATTCTAGATGTTCTAGGTGTTGAGGCATTGGCTGACTACCTGACAAACGAAGTTCAGGATGTTTACCGTCTCCAAGGTGTGAAGATCAACGACAAGCACATCGAAGTGATCTTGCGTCAGATGCTACAAAAAGTTGAGATTGTTGATCCGATGGATACAACATTCATTACTGGTGAGCATGTTGAACGCGATGAGTTCGAGCTTGCGAACCAGAAGATCATTGAAGCAGGTAAGCGTCCGGCTGATGGTAAGCCAGTTCTACTCGGTATTACGAAAGCGTCACTACAGACACGCAGCTTTATCTCTGCGGCATCTTTCCAAGAAACAACACGTGTTCTTACGGAAGCGGCTGTACAAGGTAAGGAAGACAAGCTGATTGGTCTGAAAGAAAACGTGATCGTTGGTCGTCTGATCCCAGCGGGTACAGGTTCATTCGTGAACAATATCCGCAAGATTGCGGCAGGTCGTGACCGTGAGGCTTTAGAAGCACAAGCGGCAGCAACACCTTTGACAGCAGATATCTCTGAAGAGGCTATCGTTGAAGAAGATGCGGCATAATCTGCTGATCTGATTTTGATTAAGAATTTTAAAAGCCCTCATTTGAGGGCTTTTTTACTGCGTGAAAAGTCTTTAATGTATAAGAGATGACAACAGAAATTCGCTTTTATCATTTGGAACGTTCGACCNTCGATCAGGCATTGCCTTTGATCGTGACGAAAGCCTATGAGAAAGGACACCGTGTCCTTATCCGCGTGGCGGATCAGGGGCAGGCTAAGCATATAGACAGCCTGTTGTGGACGGCTAATCCTGAGAGCTTTTTGCCGCATGAAGTTTCATCTTCGTCAAAAGATCCGAAAGCAAACCCTATTTGCATCACGGATGCGGCGGATAACCCGAACGAGGCCGATGTATTGATATCTGTTGGTGATGTGGAAGCAGAAGATGCGCAAAACTTTGCGCTATGCTGTGACATTTTTGATGGGGCTGTCGAAGACAAATTAAAGGCCGCGCGCGGCAGGTGGAAGTCATATAAAGAGCAGGGTGATGCTACATTGTCCTATTTTCAACAAACGGATCGCGGCGGATGGGAGAAGAAAGCGTAATCTATGAGCTACTTTCTAACACTTGTTTCTTCCAATAAACCATTGAACCAGTCTTTAATAGGCATCGCCTATGATTTTTTAAAAAGGCATAGCGTTTCACATGAAGAAGAGTGGTACGTTCTTGCACCGGATGTGGCTGTGGATATCGCTATAACCGCCGAGCTGTCCAAAGAGCAAATAGATGTCCTGCGCGATGAATTACCTGCGTGTGATGTGTTTCTAAGCCATGCACAAACCCGTAAAAAGAAAGCGTTTTTAGCGGATATGGACTCGACCATTGTCGCTTCAGAGACCCTTGATGATCTAGCAGGGTTTGCAGGGGTGGGAGAGCGGGTCAGTGCGATCACGAATAAGTCTATGCGCGGCGAGATCAACTTTGAGGAATCTCTTACGCGGCGTGTTGCTTTGCTTGAGGGTATGGATGCCAAGCATATGCAAACCATCTTGGATCAAACTAAATTTAATCCAGGCGCAGAAGAAACGCTTGTCAGATTGCGCCAAGAAAAACTGTATTGTGTGCTGATCTCCGGCGGGTTCACATTCTATACTTCGCAAATCGCCAAGCGTGCAGGGTTTCACGAGCACCATGGCAATGTGCTTGATATTCAAAATGACATTTTAACGGGTAAGCTTGCCGCGCCGATTTTAGGGCCTGATACAAAACTGAATATTATGCGTGAGGTGATGATACAAAAGAATCTTGAAGCGGACCAGATTCTGGCTGTCGGCGATGGTGCCAATGATCGTTTTATGCTGGGCGCAGCAGGGCTTGGCGGTGTCGGTTACTATCCCAAACCGCTTTTACAAGAAACGCTGGTGAACCAGATACGCTTTACAGATCTAACGAGCTTGCTGTACATGCAAGGCTTGAAAGCTGACGGCCTTAGCCATGATTTGGACCGCGTAATTGCGTAGGCAGTTTCGATCCAGCATTTGCAATCATTTCCCGCTCTAATTTCTTTTGAATAGCACGGGCGAAGTCTTCCCACCCTTTGGCGGGCATAACAAAACCATTATAGGTGATAATGTTGTCTCGGTAATATCCTTCTAGATCAGGGGTGTCCATATCGAGGATAGCCACGCCATTGATCTGTATGCCTAAGTTCTCGGCTCTTTTTGTTACCATGTCCATGGACAGTTTTGGTGCCGAAGAACGTATATTTTCTATGATATCGCCCTCTATCTCGAAATCGTCCCAGTCAAAAGATGAACCGTTGTCGGAAGGCGCATTAGGCACATTAATTTGCGGTGCTCTGAAGTTGAAACTAGGTATTTGGTCACTGAAATATTCTTTTGTGCCTTGCATCAGTGGCTGTGCGTAAAGGCTTACCAGCGTTTCTGTTTTACGAATGTTGGAGTCTTTGCCATCGCCTGTGATATCGATAACCATTTTTCCTGTTTTGTCATAGGGACTGTTGGCGATTAAGTCGATAGCGGTATTGAGCCCTTCATAAATATCCGTTCCGCCGCGTTCAACCATGCGCGGCAGGGATGCTATTTGCGCCGCATAAGTCTCAAGATCTCTTTCATATAAAATACGCGTCCATGGTGTGACTTGTTGCGCGGTATCTGAAAACTGTACAGCCGTGATGCAAACCGCATCTTTGTCTAAAATAAGCTCTTTAACACGCTTAGAGAGCAAGGCATTGGCTGTTCCTTGAATTTGCAAATCGTATTCCGTATCCACCATTGATCGGCTGACATCCATCAACAGAACAAGCTGGACGGCGCAATATGTTTCCTCAAGATACTGGCTTTTCCAATCAGATAAATCGATCTGTCTGCCCTGATTTGTGCTTTGGTCTGCGATTGCGCTTGTGGGTATAAGGCTGGCGGCAAGTAAACAGAAACTGGCGGCTATGGGGCGAGCATTGAGGCGAGCCATAAGAAAATCTCCCTTTTTATAACTTTATTATTATGTGGCTTTCTATTATGTAATAATAATATTTTTTATATGTCAATAAATTTTCGCTTCTTATCTTCACCGCGAAGCCATAGACTAAACCTTATGAATGATATGGAAGAATTTATTGAGAAATATTGTACCGACATCACCAAAAAGGCGGCGGAGAATGCCTATGACCCTATTACGGGCCGTGATGTTGAAATTGAACAGACAGCACTAATCCTGCTCCAGCGTGGTCGCCGCAATGTGATGCTCCAAGGGCCAGCGGGTGTTGGTAAGACGGCATTATGTGTCGGACTGGCGCAACAAATCGTTGCTGGCAATGTGCCGGATCGCCTTAAGAAGTCGCGTGTGATTGAGCTGGATCTGGCAAGTATGGCCGCGGGAACAACTACGATGTCGGAGTTCCATGGGCGCTTAATCCCTTTTTTGAAAGGTATGGGCGGACAGCCTGTGATCTTATTCATTGATGAAATCCACCAGATCATGCCGACATGTGAAAATAGTTCATATAAAGGACTATCAGAAGTGTTGAAACCATATTTGACCGGCGGCACATTATCAATTGTTGGCGCCACGACAGCGGATGAGTATCGCCAGTATATTGGTGTTGACCCGGCGATGGATCGTCGTTTCCAGACCATTACGCTGGAAGTACCGAATGATGAGCAGACGGCACATATCTTAAAGATCATCAAAAAAGGATATGAAAAGCACCACGGTTTGGAAATCACAGATGAGATATGTGACCTGATTGTGAACCTTACAGCAACGCATATGCGTAAACGTGCCCAGCCCGATAAATCAATTTCTGTGATGGATGCGGCTTGTGCCCGTGAAATTATGGATGATGGGGCGACAGGTCAGCTAACACCAAAGTCAGTGAAGCGCATTGTGGCAGACTATACAGGTCTGCACCCTGATGCCCTTTAGAGCCAATGCTTCATATACACACCTTCTATTTATTGACATAATGATAAATCTGCTGTACAAAGTATAGCCATGAGCACAGGGACATCACTCGCAACAGAAGATGCGTTATCAGCAGAAAACTCTGATAAGAGCACCGCTAATCAATCGCGCATCATGACAGCCAGACAATTTAACTTTGTTTGTAAAACAGACGGAGACGTGTATGTCCGTACAATGGCTGTCTACGCTTTTCAGCGCATCAAGCAAATATTGGAGCCATATGGCTATGAAGTCTTAAGGGCTGAAAGTGCGTCT
Organism: Micavibrio sp.; assembly: GCA_002710775.1. Taxonomy (GTDB): domain Bacteria; phylum Pseudomonadota; class Alphaproteobacteria; order Micavibrionales; family UBA9664; genus UBA9664. The sequence continues at coordinate 9,766 of PALX01000022.1, forward strand.
GATAAAGTATCGCTGCGTATGCGCAAAAGAATTTCTGTTAATACGGATGATAAGAACGAAGAAGCCATTATCGCCAAGAAGTTTGAAGACGAGCCTGTTCTGGCATTTCTGAAAGCTAAAGATATGAAAATTCGTCGCCGTCAGCAAAAAAAAGGATATAAGCAGACATATAAATACGATCTTGAGGCGAAAAAAGATATGCCTGTGGTTGGGTTGTGCACGCTGTCATTTAACGAAACTAATGTTGTCGATATCGTTGATAGAGAAGCACTGAAACATGTGTGCAGTAAAATGAAGACGGCATTGAGAGAGCAGGGCTGGCAGATTCATGATACGCCAGTAGTCGCCCAAAATGGGAGCATGTTCTCAGCCACTAAACTTGTCAGCGAACGTATTACACTAGGTTTCATTGAAAATTTATACAAAGAGATCATCCGCCCGGATGAGATGCGCATTGTTGATGCAGGTATTAAAAAGGTGCATCACTGCCAGATAGAATATGGTTTGGGAGCGCGCAGAAAAGATGTCTTTATGCTTGATACGCCGTCCATAGCGATAACACTAGCACCGACGGTTGGTAGTTCAAGAACGCTGAAACGATAAAACTAAACTTTAGCGATAAAGATTTTATAGCCGCCACCCTCATGCGGTTTTTCAATAGAGCTAAAGTGAGACACCATAAGCTTTTCATAGGGTAGATGGTTATTGGCAACCATATAGAGCATGCCGCCTTTTTTTAAGGCGGACGCCGCTTGCTCTACAAAAAGCTGGCCTAGGCGTTTGTTTTCATCAGCGTCATCGTGGAAAGGCGGGTTCATAATGATCCAGTCCAGAGTGTTCTTGGGCGCGCCTTCGGTGGTCAGGTCTTGCCAGTGAAAGGTAATAACCCTGTTTTCGTCGCTAATAAATTGATGCAGATTGGCTTTGGCGCATTCGATGGCACGGTTATCGTGATCAAAACAGGCGATACCGCTGGCGATATCATTGCTAAGTACGTAATGGCTTAAGAACCCATAGCCGCATCCAAAATCAGCGCCAAACCCTTTGAGTTCTTTAGGGAGATGCTCACAAAGCATGATGGAGCCCTTATCTAATTTATCAGCACTGAACAGGCCGGGAAGTGCTTCTAGCTCTGTGTCATGAATGTGTTTTGATAGTCCTTTGGATATCCACTCGCGTAGTAAATCTATATCGAGCTTTGTATCATCTTTTGAAGTCCAAAAAGCGCGTGATTTGTGTTTGTAAACATGTTCGGTTTCAAGGCCAATGCGGTGCAGTTCTTTTTCAAAACGTGCGGCTCCATTATCATTAACGCCGTAAACAAATAAAGTCCCCTGATTTTTAAGCAGGAAAAGTGCGTAACCTAAATGAAACAAATTCTCTGTCTTGTTCTTTGTCAGGCGAACAATGACGGCGTCATAGAACGGTTCTTCATGCGTTAAGACACCAAGGTTATTTTGGACCTGATCCAGTCCGCGCTCTTTTAGAGCATTATAATAGTCTTTAAGAGGTTGATAGATGCTCAGCGTGTTGTGCTTTGATATATCTTTGAGACTATCGGCATAACGCCCGGGCATCGCCAGAATGTTTTGACCTTCGATTCCTTCAAACGGGTTCGTATCTGCATTTTCAGATGAAAACACGTAATCCAGCAACTTTGTTTCATTCGCGGCTTTTAACATGTCTTCTATGATAGGCGAAGCCTTCAGAAAAGCAATGTGGCTACGAAAAGTTTATTTAACGCATATTTGGCCGCGGGGGTAATAAAACACTTGACTAGGCCAGTAAAATTGCTATTTTCCATGTCTGAATTGAATTTTCATAGAATTTAGCTTAATGACAAGGAGAAAGTAGATGTCTAAGGAAAAGTTTGATCGTTCGAAGCCTCATGCGAACATTGGAACGATTGGTCACGTTGACCATGGTAAGACGACGTTGACGGCGGCGATTACGAAGTATTTTGGTGATTTCAAAGCTTATGACCAGATTGATGGAGCGCCAGAAGAGCGTGAGCGCGGAATTACAATTTCTACAGCGCATGTTGAGTATGAGACAGACAATCGTCACTATGCACACGTAGACTGTCCAGGTCACGCGGACTATGTGAAGAACATGATCACAGGTGCTGCTCAGATGGATGGTGCTATTTTGGTTGTGAACGCGGCTGATGGTCCTATGCCACAGACACGTGAACACATTCTACTTGCGCGTCAGGTTGGTGTACCAGCATTGGTTGTCTTCTTGAACAAAGTTGACCAAGTTGATGATGCTGAGCTTTTAGAATTGGTTGAGATGGAAGTACGTGAACTTCTTTCTGAATATGAATTCCCTGGCGATGATATTCCGATTGTTGCTGGTTCAGCATTGGCGGCTATGGAAGGTCGTGACCCTGAGATTGGCGAGAACAAGATCAAGGAATTGATGGCAGCTGTTGATGCATATATCCCACAGCCTGCTCGTGATATTGATAAGCCATTCTTGATGCCGATTGAGGACGTATTCTCAATTTCTGGTCGTGGTACAGTTTGTACAGGCCGTGTAGAGCAAGGTATTGTGAAGGTGAACGACGAGCTTGAGATTGTTGGTATTCGCCCGACACAAAAGACAGTATGTACAGGTGTTGAGATGTTCCGTAAGCTTCTTGACTCAGGTGAAGCTGGTGACAACATTGGTGCTCTTCTACGTGGTACGAAGCGTGAAGATGTTGAGCGTGGTCAGGTTCTATGTAAGCCAGGTTCAATCACACCGCACACGAAGTTTAAAGCTGAGGCTTATATCCTCTCTAAAGATGAGGGTGGTCGTCACACACCATTCTTCTCGAACTACCGTCCACAGTTCTACTTCAGAACGACAGATGTTACAGGTTCTGTGACACTACCAAGCGGTACAGAGATGGTAATGCCAGGTGACAACATCAACATGGAAGTTGAGCTTATTGCTCCAATCGCGATGGACGAAGGTCTACGCTTTGCGATCCGTGAAGGTGGCCGTACTGTTGGCGCCGGTGTCGTTGAAAAAATTATCGAATAGTTGATTAAAGAAAGTAAGGATAAGAAAAATGGAAGCGACAGATATTCGTATTAGATTGAAGGCTTTTGACCACCGTATCTTGGATACATCGGCGGCTGAAATCGTTAACACAGCGAAGAGAACGGGCGCAAGCGTTCGTGGCCCAGTGCCGCTTCCTGTTCGCCGTGAGCGTTTCTCGGTTATTCGTTCTCCTCACGTTTATAAGAAAACGCAGGAGCAATTCGAAATCCGCACATTCAAAAGACTAATCGATATTATCGATCCAACGCCGCAAACAGTTGATGCTTTGATGAAGCTAGACTTGGCTGCTGGTGTTGATGTTGAAATTAAGCTTGGAGCGGCTGCTTAAATAACAAAGTAGACTGTTGTAAGCCTCTGATAGGAGTAAAAAAATGAGAACTGGACTAATTGCAAAAAAAGAAGGTATGACAAGGGTTTTTGACGATAATGGTCAACAAATTCCTGTGACAGTACTTCGTGTTGACGGATGTCAGGTTGTTGCACAACGTACCGAAGAAAAAGATGGTTACGTGGCACTTCAGCTTGGTGCTGAGAATGCAAAAGTTAAGCGTGTGTCTAAAGCACAACGTGGTCACTTTGCGAAAGCTAAAGTTGAGCCTAAGAAAAAGATAGCTGAGTTTCGTGTGAGCCCTGAAAACCTTGTTGAGGTTGGCGCTGAGCTCGGTGCGAACCACTTTGTTGAAGGTCAGCTTGTTGACGTTTGCGGTACATCAATCGGTAAAGGTTTTGCCGGTGGTATGAAACGTCACAACTTTGGTGGTATGCGCGCATCTCACGGTGTATCAATTTCACACCGTGCACATGGTTCTACTGGTCAGTGTCAAGACCCTGGTAAAGTATT
>PALX01000023.1 GCA_002710775.1 Micavibrio sp.
TGTCCAGCAATAAATTCTAATGCACCAAGGAAGCATGCAGAATACCCCGCTGCAAAAAGTTGCTCTGGGTTTGTACCTTCGCCCGTGCCCCCCATCTCTTTTGGTTTTGCAAGATTTACAGAAAGCTTGCCATCATCCGATTTTGAGATGCCATTGCGCCCACCTGTGGATATAGCTTTTGCGCGATATATAATTGAGCTTGGTTTTTTCATGAATGCCTCCGATTAAATTGCAATAATGAGATTACACCAAAACATATAGAATAAAAATGGCGGAGAGGAAGGGATTCGAACCCTCGATACGGGGTTACCGTATACACACTTTCCAGGCGTGCGCCTTCAGCCGCTCGGCCACCTCTCCGCATTGAATGAACAAGTTTTAAGACCTTATGCGTATGAGTTCAAGTCCTATTTATCCCTATATCTGCCTATCTATCCATGTGTACGGGCCATAAAACTTTGCGCGGCGCTTTGGATGGTGCTCATATAGGGCGTCGCAATCTGGCGTATCACATCATCGGTTACACAGCCATTCGGGGTTTTATCTGCCGTGGCTTTGAAATCCTGCATAATCGCGACCATGATGTTTGATTTAGGGTTAACATACTGGCCTGTGATTTTCTCGATACGCTGGGCAACGGCGCGGCGTCCGCTATGTTTGCCAAGGACAAGATTGGTCTCGCCCATACCGACACTGGCGGGGGTCATGATCTCATAAGTTTGCGCAGACTTAATCATGCCATCCTGATGAATGCCTGATTCATGGGAAAAAGCATTGCGCCCGACAATGGCTTTGTTCGGTTGAGCTTCACATCCTGTAATGCTCTCTAGCAAGCGGCTGGTCGGTCCTAATTTTTCTGTCTGAATATTGGTGCCAATATGACCGTAACGGTCTGGCCGTGTACGCAACGCCATGACGACTTCTTCAATGGCGGCGTTTCCCGCGCGCTCTCCAATGCCGTTGATACAGCCTTCGACTTGCCGCGCACCAGCCTTGATAGCGGCCATGGAATTGGCTGTGGCCATGCCCAAATCATTATGGCAGTGGACGGAAATTACAGCCTGATCAATGTTGGGGATATTGTCATGCAAATATTTGATAAACGCATACATCTCATCCGGTTCGGTATAACCCACCGTGTCTGGCACATTGATTGTTGTGGCGCCCGCATCAATCGCGGCGGTGAATATCTGTACCAAGAATTCAGGGTCTGAACGCAGGGCGTCCTCGGCAGAAAATTCGATATCGTCGACATGACGGCGGGCCATGGTGATGCCTTTGACGGCTTGCTCAATAACAGCATCGGGCGTCATGTTTAGCTTTTCGCGCATGTGAATGTCACTGGTAGAGATAAAGACATGGATGCGTGCTTTGTCACCAGCGGGTTTTAGCGCGGCGGCGGCGCGTTCTATATCCGTTGCGTTACAGCGGGCAAGCGAGCATATTGTCGGGCCTTTGATTTCTTCGGCGATAGTGTATACGGAATCGAAATCTCCTTCGGAAGCATTAGCAAATCCTGCCTCAATAACATCGACACCAAGATCGGCCAAAGCACGTGCCATAATAATTTTCTGTGATGGTTTCATACCAAAGCCAGGTGATTGCTCTCCGTCTCTCAATGTGGTGTCAAAAATTTTTACTGTATCGTTCATAGTGTTTTCTTTCTTTTTATTTTTGGGGTTTAAGGCATAGAAAAACCCCCGGAAAATCTGGTTTCGCGGGGGCTTTAATTCTTGTCTGTATGAATATTTATATAAGCTTTAAGACAATAGGAACCTCCCGCGCTTCATCAGTAGAAGAGCGTCCAGCAGGAGACCAAGGAGATTTGTCTTTAAAATATTCATCCTGATTATTTAGACGGATTTAAAATTTTAATGCAAGGATAAATTTTTCATGGCAATAAAAATAAGTTTTATTGCATGAATTTTAGCAGTGTCGCTTTAAGGAGGGAGAGGTTATCCGGTGCGGAAAGGCTGTGATCGCCATCTTTGATATAGGTAATCTCAACATCATTTGAGCTCAGGGCGTCTTTAATGCGTTGTGCCTTTTTCCACGGTACGGAGTTGTCGAGCTTACCTTGTAATATGCGTACAGGGCCGTCATAGGCAATGCCGCGGCCAAGAAGGAAACATTCGCGGCTATCTTCGATAAGCGTTCGTGTGAAGATATAAGGCTCGTCCGAATATTCATTCGGCGCGGTGAAATAGCCGTCGCTGTGATATTGGTTTTCTTGCTCCGTGCTCATATGATCCAAAAATTCATCGGTAAAATCGGGGNCGGGCGCGATACCGATCAGGGCCTGAACACGGTCTGGTATTTGCTCGGCAATCACATAAGAGATCCAACCGCCCATGGACGAGCCTATGATAATAAGCGGTCCGTTTGTGACTTCGTTTATTATATGCAAAGCATCGGCGGCCCAGCTCTTAATCGATCCGTCTTCGAATTTGCCGCCGCTTTCCCCGTGACCGCCATAATCGAGGCGGAGATAATTAAACCCTTCCTCTTTTGCTAAATTTTCAAGGAAGAGGGCTTTCGTGCCTGCCATGTCTGAGCGGAAGCCACCTAAGAATACAACGGTAGGATTTTTGCCGTCGCCATTATTGGTGTAGACATAGGCGAGATCGTAACCATTGGGTCCTGCGATAAATTGTGTCTTGCTCATGAGGGTATTACTTTCTTTAAGATGTCTTTATGTATGGCATGCATACCAAGTGCATCAATCTTATCAATAGATATCCATTCTTTAAACCCTTGTTCAGGGGCTGGTTTGCGTCCGTCAAAATATAAAGGCGCAAGGCCCTTGGTGTATAAGAAATAGGTTTGGTCATATATCCAGAATTCTTTGACATCATCGGCATAGAAATTGGCATGAATGTCGAAATCGGTATCCGCAGTAAGATCAGAAGGGAAAGCTATGCCCGTTTCTTCCTCAAACTCGCGCTGCGCCGCTTCTAAGGCGTTTTCGCCTTCATCAATGCCGCCGCCGGGGAGTTCCGGCACATCAATGGCGTGCTTTTGGTAGGTCAAAAGGACTTTATTATTATGAAGCGCGATAACAAAAGCACCTTCGCGCTTTTTGACAATGGATTGAGCTGTTGGCGTAAATTCATGGCCGCGGCGGTCTTTAAATTGGATCATTTTTATCTTTTGTCCTTATTTATCCATGGTCATAATGTTCTTTTGTCTCTTTGGTGATCATGATAAAACACTTATTTAGTACAGGTAAAGATTAGGAAATAGAATATGTCTTTAAAAAAACCAGTTGTGATGCAAATTATTCCAGAACTCGGTCCGGGCGGCGCGGAGCAGGGCGCTATTGATGTTGCCGCTGAGCTGGTGCGTGCAGGCTCACGCGCGATTGTTGTTTCGCATGGCGGGTCTCGCGTTCATGAGCTTAAACGTGTGAATGCCGAGCATATTTCTTTGCCCGTACACTCAAAAAATCCGCTTGTGATGTATAAAAATATTAAACGCCTTAGAAATATTATCCGTAAAGAAGGCGTGGATATCGTTCATGTGCGTTCACGTGCACCGGCATGGAGCGCTTATTATGCCTGTAAGGATACAGAAGCGCGTTTCATGACAACATTTCATGCGCCGTATAATGTCGGAAGCAAGCTGAAACAGATATATAATGCGATTATGGCCAAAGGTGAGCGCGTGATTGCGATTTCAGGTCATGTAGAAAGCTATATTCATAACAATTACGTCCTAGACCCGCATAAAGTACGCTTGATTCACCGCGGCGTCGATGTATCCAGATTTCATCCAAGTAAGGTAACGCCGCAACGCCTGATTAAACTGGCGCAGGAATGGCGTATTCCTGATGGTGCGCCGGTCATTATGTTGCCGGGACGTATCACGCGCTGGAAAGGCCATTTGGAATTTATTGATGCGCTCAGCCAGTTGGGTAGAAAAGATGTATTTGCGGTGATTGTTGGCTCTGATCAGGGGCGTAAGAAGTTCCGCGCTGAAATTGATGAGGCGATTGCAGAAAAAGGACTTTCCGAACAAATTCGTATTGTTGACCACTGCACCGATATGCCTGCGGCATATATGCTGTCGAATATCGTGGTTTCTGCCTCCATTGAGCCAGAGGGTTTTGGCCGTATTCCAATTGAAGCACAAGCAATGGGGCGTCCGATTGTTGGTACAAACCACGGCGGCGCGGCTGAGACAATTATTCACAATGAGACGGGCTGGCATGTAGCTCCAGGCGATGCGGCGGATATGGCACGTGCATTTTCGCATGTCTTATCTTTAGATGATCAGTCATTGGCATTACTGGCTAATAAAGGCATTGCCCATGTTAACGCTAATTTCACCAAAGACATTATGTGCGATAAGACGCTCAATGTGTATGCTGAGCTATTACGCGAGAAATATGGTTTGGATGATACGGCGGTTAATAATTCTATCCAACCGCAAGACGCGGCGGCCTAGATTGAGGAACAGCAGTAGTTTTAGGCATGTGCCTGGCCGTTACTTGTTTTTTACCATTTTCGGTTAACCAGCACATTGGATCGCATTCATCACCGCGACATAAGGGACGGAATTCTTTGATCCACCCTCTTTGGATGGCGTGATCTACAGCCTCATTCCCGTACATTTCTGATAATTCTTTTTTAGGCATGGCGGCCTCAAGGCGGCCAAAATAGCTCTCTATTTCATATAAGGCATCAATCATAACTCACTCTCCTGTATTGATGGTTAATAGTAAATGAAAATCATTCTCAATTAACTATGGAAGAGTCTTTACCATGTGGTCAAATTTTTATTTGTCGTTTTTGTGATTTTTTTTAAGAGCTAATAATGCTAATCCTTAAAAGATGAAAAATATTCTTGTTATAAAACTCTCGGCTCTTGGTGATTTTATTCAGGCTCTCGGCCCGATGCAGGCAATCCGCAAGGCATATCCTGAAGCAAAAATTACGATACTTACAACAAAACCATTCGTTAGCTTTGCTGAAAAGTCAGGTTACTTTGATGATATTATAGTCGATGAACGTCCGCGGTTTTATCAGCTAAGTAAGTGGTTCGATCTCAAATCCAAACTATCAGCGGTTGCCTATGATGATGTTTTCGACCTGCAAAATAACAGCCGTGTTCGTAAGTATTATCGTCCATTACTGCAAAAAGGATTTGTATGGCATTCAATTTTAAATGAGCTAGAACGAAAAGAGCATGCCTCAATAAGGCACAAAAGAATTCTGGCACGTGCTGGTATTAATGATGTGCCATTGGACCAGATGGAATGGGCAGGGCAAGACACAGATCTTAAAGCGCTAGGTGTTGCTGCGCCTTATATGCTCATCGTTCCTGGTTGTGACCCGACCCGTCCGGAGAAAAGATGGCCAGCGGAGCGCTATGCTTCTATCGCGCAATATTTTGCGGATAAAGCCATACAACCTGTGATTATAGGCACTAAGGACGAAGCTAAAGAAGCTGAGATCATTAAATCTGCTTGCGCGGATGCGCTGAGCCTCATTGGCAAAACATCTTTATTTGATATTCCTGCCCTTGGGCGAGACGCTGTTATGGCGGTTGGGAATGATACAGGGCCAATGCATATGATCGGCCCGACAGGATGCAAAACACTGGTTTTGTTCTCATACGCCTCGGACCCTGTTAAGCATGCTCCTGTTGGTGCAGATATTAAAACCTTGCGTAAGCCTGAATTAACAAGCCTTTCAGTGGATGATGTTATTCAGATGATTGCTGATTGGTCGTAAACATATCATCTTGTGCCTCAAACTTGTTTGTTTGTTCATCTATGTTGGCAGTATTGTCGCCAGCAAGAGGAATAATGGCGTTAAGTAAGGAAAATATGCTGTCCAGACTTTCCCACCCTCTTACGTGATTACGACAGAAATAGAAATCTTTGGAGCTTTCATTATAGCGAATTTGACCGACCTCGCTTGATTGATTGCACGAGGAGGAAGCAGGTTGGGCGTGCGCTGAGAGGTGAAAGAATATAAAAGCACAAAGAAAACATATCGAGGCAAGGATATTCCTCATGGATGTCTGTATGGGCATTTTTTGTTGTTCTTTCATATAGCATTTATGTTAGAAACAGTTTTGAAGATTAGAAGAGGACCGTCAATAAAGGCACGAGAAAATCATACTTGTGTAGTGCGTCCCATGAAGTAAATCAGTTTTGAAGAGTATATGTTAATGAAGACGAATACAAAGAACCACCACCCTAAACTTGGCGTTGTCTCTCTCGGATGCCCGAAGGCGCTAGTCGATTCTGAGCGCATCATGACGCATTTGCGCGCTGAAGGGTATAGCTTCTCCGCTACGCATGAAGGTGCGGATGCAGTGATTGTGAACACATGCGGTTTTTTGGATAGTGCGAAAGAAGAATCTCTGGCGGCCATTGGCGATGCTATGAAAGAAAATGGCAAAGTTATTGTGACAGGCTGTATGGGTGCCGAGCCTGAGCAGATTGAGGCGAAATATCCGAATGTTCTGGCCATTACTGGCCCGCATAAATATGAAGAGGTTATCTCGGCAGTTCATAAGGCGGTTCCGCCGATGCATGACCCTTATACGGATCTTGTGCCGGAACAAGGGCTTAAGCTTACGCCGCGTCATTATGCTTACTTGAAGATTTCAGAAGGCTGTAACAATCGTTGCTCCTTCTGTATTATTCCTGCCTTGCGCGGTGATCTTGTCTCACGCCCTATTAACCAGATTTTGTATGAAGCAGAAAAACTTGCCAAAGCAGGTGTGAAAGAGCTTCTAGTTATCTCTCAGGACACATCGGCATATGGGATTGATATTAAATATGCTGAAAGCAAATATCGTGACCAAATCTGGAAAGCAAAATTCTATGACCTTTGTGAGGCTCTAAGCCAGTTCGGCATATGGGTTCGATTGCACTATGTTTATCCATATCCGCATGTTGATCAAGTTCTGCCGCTGATGAATGAAGGTAAGATTTTGCCTTATCTTGATATCCCGTTTCAGCATGCTTCGCCAAGTGTATTAAAAAATATGCGTCGCCCTGTGCATCAGGAGAAGACGGCAAACCGTATTCATACGTGGAAACAGGCATGCCCTGATCTGACTTTGCGCTCAACATTCATTGTTGGCTTCCCGGGTGAAACGGAAGAGGAGTTTCAATTCTTGCTGGACTGGCTTGAGGATGTTCAGCTAGACCGCGTAGGGTGTTTTAAGTATGAGCCGGTTGATGGCGCAAAGGCCAATGATCTCGGCTTGGATGAAATTCCTGACGAGGTAAAACAAGAGCGTTGGGAACGTTTTATGGCGGTTCAGCAAGCCATCAGCACAAAAAAACTAGCGGCTAAAGTTGGCACAATTCAAGATGTTATTATCGATGCTGTTGATGAGGGAGAAGATGCTGGCGGCGCGGATGGCCGTACAAAAGCAGATGCGCCTGAAATTGATGGCCGTATATACTTGCGAAATGCAAGTCATGTGAAGCAAGGTGATATCGTTCAGGTCAAGGTTGAGGATTCTGATGAATATGATCTATTCGGTGTGCCAGTCGAATAAAAGTATCCACCTCAATGTTTTCAGCACGGGCTGTTGGATCTATGCCCACCTCTTCGAAAAACTCCGTATAGGCTTTAAGGCTCTGTCTGACCATCTTTCGGCGTTGACCAAAAGCGGCAGCAGTGATTTTTTCAACAGTACTAAACTCAGCGATAGCCCTCTCAGCGCGCGGTTTAAAATAAACAACGCCTGAATTTATCTTAGGCGGCGGTGTGAAAGCGCTTGGCGGTAGGGTCATAGCTGTGTGGCATTGGCATAACCACTGAGATATGACAGCCAGACGGCCATAAGCTTTGTCTTTGGGGGTGGCGATAATGCGGTCTGCAACTTCTTTTTGGAACATGAGGACCATGGCGTCAAAATTGCCGTTGTCTTCATGTATCTTTCTCAGCCAGCTTATGAGCAAGGGAGTGGCGATGTTATACGGTAGGTTAGCAATGATAACGCGAGGCGTGTTCGGTACGATCTGTGTTAAATCGCATTGCAGGGCATCACCGTGAATGAGGTTTAAGCGTTTGCCAGCCTTATCTTTAACGGGCTGAAGGGCATCAATACAGCGTTTGTCGAATTCAATAGCCGTAACTGTTTTAGCTTCTGAGTTTAATAACGCACGCGTAAGGCCACCGGGGCCAGGGCCAATCTCAATGACATGTTTACCGCTGAGATCACCGGCTTGTCGCGCAATTTTACGCGTTAAGTTTAAATCCAATAAGAAATTTTGGCCGAATGATTTCTCTGCGCGTAGACCGTTGCTATTAATGACTTCGCGCAGAGGCGGAAGATCATCAATGAAGGGTGTTTTTTCTTCTGATTCAGTCATTAAGCGCGATATTCAATAAAGGCCGTAGAGCGGAGATCTCTTAAGTAACGGCGGGCACGTGAGTCTAGACGTTCGTTACCAATGTCATTGCCAATTTCAGCGCGTAGAACGAGCATATTTGTGGTTTCAGGGTCATATTCAATCTCGCGCTTATCACGTAGATAAACGATATGGTAACCGAGATCCGTTTCAATAGGGGCGAGGAGATTGCCTGCTTCGGCCTGTTTTAGGGCCGCTTCAATTGTCGCTGCTACTTGTCCTTCCTGTACCCAGCCAATTACGCCGCCCTGATCTGCGCCGGCACCTTTCGAAAATTGTTGCGCGAGCATCGGGAAGCCCGCTTTACCTGAAACGAGTTGGTCATATAAGTTTTGGGCGAGACCGCGAATATCATCTTCTGATTGTTCTTCATCGAAAGGTAAGAATATCTCCGCGATGAGGTATTCATCTTTACCAGCTAAATCCTGAAGCCGCTTGATGCGTGCATCAATATCGGAGTCAGTAATATCAATGCGCGGTCTGATGCGTTGCTGGATAACCTTAGTCCATGCAATCTGCGCTTTGACTTGTTGAGCCAGTGTATAGGCTGATATGCCTTCCTTCTTAAGCATTTGTGCGAAATCTGGAAGCTCCATTTTATTTTTTGTGGCGATTTGTTTCAGGCCGTCATTCACTTCGGCATCTGAAACGTCAAGCCCCAAGCGTTTCGCTTCTTGAAGCTGCAGTTTTTCATCGACCATAGCATCCAGAATTTGCGGGCCAATTTGTCTCGCTACTTCTGGGTTTTTAGGAAGATTAGATGTTTCCATGACCATATGCACACGTTCGGAGAACTCAGATGTGGTAATGATGTCATCATTAACAACGGCCATAATGCGTTCTGCTGTTTGGTTTGGGGTTTGTTGGGCATAAGATACAGTGCCCATAAGCATGATGAGTGCTGAAAACGCAAAAATATGGACTGCCCTAGCTGTTCTAAAAGTCATTATAGCCTCTTTATTGTTCATATAGATATGTGTTATCTGCCGAAAAACGGCTTAGATATAAGGGTAAAATAGATGTCATGATCGTCGGATCAATGCCAAGCTGCTGTAAATTGGGGTGTGTCCCTGAAACAACATTATCATATTTCAATGATGTGATTTGATCCTGTGTGATAGGTGGTTTGGGCAAAATAGACAAAAAGAAAGCCTTGATGCGCGCGGCAAACCATGGCAGTGGAACCAAAGCACGTGGCCTGTTTGTACAGGCAAACATCTCCAGCATAAGGTCTTTGAAGGAATAAATTTCTTCACCTGTCAGTTCATATGTTTGGCCGAGTGATTGGCTGCGCGGGTCGCAGGCATTGGTCATAGCTTGTGCCACATCACAAACATAGACAGGCTGGAATAATGTTTTTCCGCCGCCAATAAGAGGCAAGCAGGGGAGAATATTTGCCATCGCCGCAAAGCGGTTGAAGAAATCGTCCTGTGGCCCATAAATCAGACCTGGTCTGATGATTGTCGCGCTTGGCATGTAATGGCGGATGGCTTCTTCACCAGCCAGCTTTGATTTCGCATAGTTTGATTTTGAGCGGTCTACGCCAAGGGCGGAAACATGTAGGAATTGTAGAATACCGTATTGCGCACAAACTTCTGCGATCTTGGCAGGGATGAGACGGTGCACATGGTCAAACTTCTGTTTGCCTTTTTCGTATAAGACGCCAATGAGATTGATGACGACATCTGACCCTTGAATAGCCTTACATAAAGTTACCTCGTCCTTGTAGTTCACATACTGGGCGACGATTTGACCGGGTGTGCCAGCTGTCTTAAGGAAGTACGCTTTCTGCGGGTGACGGGTGGCGATACGGATGATATATCCTTTTGACGCCAGAGCCTGAACCAGATGACGGCCTAAAAATCCTGTTCCGCCGAAAATCGTTGCAACTTTTTGTCTTTTTGTCATGGTATAAAGGGTAAAAGCTATGAAGGATAATGTCTACATGGAAATTAGTCCTGAAATGATAATCAGCGCCTATGCTCAGGGCTTTTTCCCTATGGCTAAGAGCGCTGAATCAACTGAAATTGAGTGGGTATGTCCTGAAATACGCGGTGTACTGCCAATCGCGGATATTCATATTTCACGCTCCTTGCTGAAATTATTAAAGAAAAAACCTTATAAAATATCTGTTGATACCGCATTCCCTGAGGTAATTCGGGCGTGCGCAGATGTGTATAAGGGGCGTGAACAGACATGGATTAATGATGTGATCATCAAAGGCTTTGAGCATATGCACGCCCTCGACACGGCGCATAGTGTTGAGGTCTGGGATGATGATGGAAATCTTGTTGGCGGGCTGTATGGTCTTTCTCTCGGCGGTGCTTTCTTTGGGGAGAGTATGTTCTCAAAAGCCGATAATGCCAGTAAGATAGCGCTCATTCATCTCGCTGCTCGGCTGTATCACGGTGGCTATACGCTTTTGGATGCGCAATTCCCAAATGATCATCTGGATCAGTTCGGGGCCTATGAAATGGAACATGATGATTATATGGTAACTTTAGAAAAAGCGCTTAACACGAAAGCGAGCTTTTATCCTTCCTTATCCGCCGATTTAGATGCTTCTTCTGCTGAAGAGCCGTCAGATTCAGAATCACTATTGAGCTTGTTCTTACAATCAAGAACCCAGATATCATAAATAGGGTGGTCCATGGCGGAAAGAGCTGGGCTAGATGCGAACATCCAACCGCTGAAAATCCACTCAGGCTCTTGCCCGGGCTCAATCTCCCAAATCTTTAAAAAAGCAGCAGACTCAGGTTGGTCAATCGGTGTTGTCTTGCGGCAAGACATCACTTTCATGAAGACCTGACCGTAAGAAAGTGTGGCACCGATATTGGCTTCGAATGTCGCTGTTCGCGCTGTGATTTTATCCAAAGATTGCAGAACTGCTGTGCCATATTCCTCAAACTCTGCGCGGGCCTGCAAAGGCATTGCAACGAGGATAAGGGCAATAAAGCTAAGAACTATTTGTGTCTTATTCAGCAGTTTCATTTTCTGACTCTGATCCTTGAAGAGAGAAAATGAAGCGGCCAAGAAGTTTTTCAAGATTTTGTGCATCCTGCGTATATTGGATATACCCATTGTTAGCGATGCTTTCTTCCGCCGCGCCAGGTTCAATGTTTAGAAAATTTCCGCCCATTAGGCTTTCACTTGCAACGGAAGCACTTGAGTCTTCAGGAAGCTTAACATCAGATGCAATGCTCATTGTAACTTTGGCAAGGTAGCTTTCCTGATCCAGTGTAATACTGGAAACATTCCCGATTTTTACCCCGCTCATGCGTACGTCACTACCGATACTTAGGCCTCCAATTTCTGCAAAATTTGCATGGATGGCATACCCATTTGTTGATTTGACGTTTGATGCTTTATAGCTGAAAACCAAAAAGTATGCCGCGACCAATAAGACGACAGCACCCAAAACCATTTCTACAACATTTCTTTTCATGCGTTTTTTTTATCCTTGATTGATGGGAATGTAAAGAGATCAAATATCCTGATTTGGTGACCATGCTTCATAATCACCGCTTGCCTTAGCTCTTTGGCCACCGTTTAGCACATGACCCTTGGGTCTGTATGCGGCTATCGTGCCGGTTTTGTTGGAAATATGCGGTTTTTGCCATTCTTTGCGGAAAGATGGGTCCTCCGCATTCGGTACGATATTTGTTTGGTGGTGAAGCCAGCCATGCCATTCCGGCGGTACATTAGAAGCTTCCTGATCTTTCTTGAAAGACACCCAGCGTCTGTTGAGCTTGTACCCTTTTCGTGGTTTTCCCTCAAAATATTTATTGCCCAAATGGTCTTCGCCGATGAATTTGCCGCGCCATTTAATGGTCAGTAAGCTATGCACTGGCGATAAATATCCAATAAAGAAGTTTAGAAATGACATATGCGTATCCTGTATATCCGAAAATTACTGCGTGTTTACTGTCCCACAACAAATCAGCTTTTTCAAGCAGCGGCTGAAGGTTTCCTTGTTTGATTGACATGTTTTGCTATGTGATAGCCAAAATCTGTAAGATGCGCATTGGCTGAGGATTCTGGCCCATAGCCACAGATATACATCCCTTCAAACGGCAAATCAGCAAATAAAGAATGATGAGTTAGGCCTGAGCGTAAGAACCGTGTCAGTGGTAATGTACCGCCTGTTAAATCAGGGTTCAAAGGTCCCAAGGTTTTATCGAACGCTTCGCCCATAATGGGGAGGAAAGTGACAACGGAATCTTGAAAATTGGGCGCGAAATCGTTAACCGCGGCTGTAATAGCCTGCGCAACCGCGATCTTGTTTTCTTTGGTGTCAGGCAGGTTAGGCTCAAAATATTGGCCGACGAGAGAACAGCAATGCAAGCCATCAGCCATAAGCTCAGGGTCCGATAAGGATGGAATGACCATAGAGACGTTAGGGCGCTGTGATCCGCCTTCATTCATGGTTTGGTCAAACGCTGTTCTGACATAGTTGATATCTGGTGCAATGAGGGTGTTGCCTTTGAGATAAGAAGCGGGGTCTTTACCTTCAAGGCATGTGAATTGCGGTAGTTCCTTTAGGGCTAGTTTAACACGGATAAATCCATTGGCGTTGCTCATATTGCTAATACGCAGTTTGAATTCTGGTTGGATTTTTGTTTCATCAATTAGGTCTAAGAATAGGATCTGCGGATTGATGTCGGCGATCAGGAGTGGGGCGGTAAAGATGCCTGTATCCGTCTCAACGCCCTTAAATAGGTTATTTTCTAGCAATATTTGCGTAACCGTCGCACCAGTATTAAAGCTTACACCATTGGCAATGCCTGCTTGTGTCAGTGCTTTCATGAGAGGCTGGATGCTTCCGCGTAAGGGTTGTAGGTTCTCACCGAAGAGTGGATTTTCGCCCAGGGCCAGTACATGCATGGCCAAAAAGGCGGCAGATCCTTCCTGATCGGGATTAATCATAGAGCCAAGAATGGATTGGAAGGCCAGCATGCCGCGCAATGTTTCTGTCTCGAAATTTTGTTCAAGGAATTGTGTGAGGCTCATCGTCATCAGATCAGCGAACAGCTTTTGGAGCGTATCTTGATTAGTCGCCAGATGCTTGGCTGTTTCGAAGATTGCCCAAATGTCTTTCCACCCTTTTTGCGTGTATTCAGGCATAGACAGATCAACATTGCTCATGACCTGCGCCAGCTCTGCAAGCTGTTCGTGGAGCTCAATAAGCCGGGCGTAATCATTGGGCGCAATATCGGCAATTGTGTTGATGTAGCTGTGGCCGTCGGGCTGGCCTATGAAGACGAAAGGGTCTGTGCCTTTGGCGATAGATAAAATATCATGACATTGTTGTTCAGCATCGAAGCCATATTCTTTTAGATTCAATTCATCCAGAATTTTTCGATTGAGTGGAATAGGGGTGTGAGCGCAAGGTCCTGACTTTAAACCTTCATGAAAATCGGTGTAGGGCGTTGCACCGGATGCCGGGATGGGAGCATCAACTACACATACAGAAAAACCTGATTTAGCTAGGTAATTAGCACTGACAAGACTTTGGTGTCCGACACCTAAGATAATAACATCAAAATTTTGTGCTGAATCACTCATGAAACACAAGATACCATGACCAATGGGGTGGGTCTATGAATTATAGTGTCTGTTGTCTTTAATTTTTAGACGCAACAATTTGCTTGTCTAAGAAATCGAGTAGAGCAGAAATATCACCGCCATTACGTTGAATGACAGAGGCAAAGTCAGAACGTTGTGTCACAGACATAGATATACCCTCTACGATAACATCAATAACTTTGAGCTGGCCGCCTTTTTCACGGATGCGCCAGTCGACAAAGACATTAGCGCCCTTGTCAGGACGAAGTTCCGAAAAGACGATGAAATCGCCATTTTGTTCAGCACGAGAGCCGGTTACGTCAAATTTTTGTCCTGAGTATTCATCAAAACGCTGTGCATATACGTTCACAATATAGTTTTCAAAAAGATCATAGTAGCGCGCTTGGTCTGACTTCGGTAGTTTACGCCAAAAACGTCCCAAGGCGAAACGAGCAACTGTTTTCATATCAAAGCTTGCGTTGAGCATTTTCTCGAACTTAGCCTTTTTCTCAGTCATCGAAATCGACGAATCGCCAACAAAATTCAGCGTTTCTTGAACACGATTTTCTACGAAGTTTTCAGCCTTTTGCGATGCTTGGGCGCTTGCAAAAACAGGAAGCACCATAAGGAGTGAGAAAAGTGTTAAAAATATAGAGCGCATAGTTTTAGTATTCTTCATATTGAGGCACAAAACGTGATGTGCCGTTTGATTTATGTTTTTTGTAATCAGCAATTTCTGATTGTCTGTTTTGATATATAACGCTTCTAAGTGCCGAGTAGTAGTCGAATGAATTTTTCTTCTGAGATTTCTCAAAGTCAGATAGCTGGTTTTTCATTTCAAAGAAAGAAGCCGCCGTAAGTTTGTAGGCAATGTGTCTTTCATCTGTATTGTTATAATAGTGGTTGATAGGGTTCATGAGGCCATCAACACCATAACCAAGGCCATCTCTCATAGATGCGGGGCCTAAAAATGGAATAACAAGGTATGGACCATCGCCAATACCCCACACAGCCATTGTTTGACCGAAATCTTCAGATTCATGTTCGTAGCCTTCCCATGCCGCCACGTCGAGTGTACCGCCGAAACCAGCAAATGTGTTAACCGTAAAACGGAAAGCGGTGTTTTTCATACCGTCCCAGTCGCCTTGTAATATCTGGTTAGCAAGATCGACAGGCGATTTGAGGTTACGCAGGAAATTTGAAATAACTTTGCGGCCTTGTGAGGGCACAATGAAACGATAGCCGTCAATAAGGGGATAAAAGACGTATTTATCCATGACGTTATTAAATTTAAGAATCTGGCGGTTTACACCTTCAAGGGGGTCATAATAACCGGCATAGCCTTCTTCGTAATACGAATCGTCGTTTGATGCTGTGCTATCTTCTTGCGCAAAAGCCGGCGCTGAAAAAGCCAGCAATAATGCGATTAAACTTATTTTTAATGTCTTCATGTGCTTACCTAAAACGAATTACTTAATACTTTCCCCAAAATAATACTAAGCGGACTATACCAGTATTTTTATACAAATCTAGTATTAATATATCATTAAAAAACACATATGCACCAGTGTATTGGCTGTTTTCTTACCCATCTTCTGTAATAGCGATGATGTTAACGGCTATCAAAAAGGTGAGGATAGATGGCGCCCACGCGGCTAAAATGACAGGAAGTTGCTCTGATGTGCCTAATGCTCTTAAGAGATTTGATATGAAGAAAAGGAAAAAGGCCGTGAATATCGTGAGTACCAGAAGCTGAAGTCCGTTTTGCATCCGTGAGGTTCTAAGGCATAAAGATGCCGCTAAGATCACAATGACAGCAAAAAACAGCGGCTGAATCATAAGCGTATAATAATGCATGCGCACGGCACGAGATGATATGCCTGAATTCTCCATGAGCCTTATATAGTCGGGAAGAGACCAGAATGAAATCGTACGCGGATCTGAAAAAGACTCAATAATTTCTTTTTTTGTCAGATTTGTTTTGAGCTTGTAGGTCTCTTGATGTACCGAGCGTTGCGTAGGGGTGTTGATATAAGCCTCATATATTTCCCAGTAGCCATCTTTAAGAACAGCGCTCTGGGCATCAATGCGTTTTTGGAAACGATGCGTGTTACTCGTATATAAAACCGTTATACCATCCATGCGCCAGTTCTTCAGGTCAATATTTTGTGTATGAAAAATAATGTTCTGTTGTTCTTTCGTAACTGGGTTGCGCTGGTCCTGCTTAAGCCATAATCCGTTGCGTGAAATGCTAACCAGTTTCTGTTCTGTCCCCAAATAGCGACTTTCCATGCGTTCATACTTATTGGTCATGACCGCAGATATAGGATTGAAAATAACTAAATAGATGAGACCAAAGGCAAATCCGGCTAGAGAAACAGGGAGGATAAACTGCCAGGCTGACAGACCACTGCTACGATAAATTATAAGCTCATGTTTCTTGGTTAAGGACCAAAAACACATAATAGTAGAAAACAAGATGGTGAAGGGGAGAACTTCCTGACCTGTGGCAGGTAGCTTAAGCAGGGCCATTTGAATAATAGTCGTAAATGGCACGGAGATATGTTTAGAGCTACGGCGCAGAAGCTCAATGCTATCGAAAAGCAAGATCATCCCAAAGAAAATAGCCGTTAACAACAAAAGCGTACGGATGAAATGAGAAACGGTATACCAGGATAATATCTTCATTTTTGCACCGTTTTCCATGAAGAGAGTTGATGTGTGTAGGGGGTCAAAAGCAAGAGGCCAATCAAAATGGGTGTTAAGACGGTAATATACATGAAAATAAGCCCCCAATCACTGTCCTTGGCAATGCTAACGCTGGCCAGAAAAGCGCTTTGTGTTGTAATGACTAATGTGGTGGCGGCGACAATACGCTTAAGATAACCGCGTCGGTTTACTTCCCCCAATGTAAAAAAGGCCAATGCGATAAGTCCAAAGCTGAGCGGTAGAAAAGGATTGGCTATTCTGCGGTGCGCTTCCACAAAAAAATCACGAAGGAAAATGCGGTCAAATTTTTCATCCAAATCGGGATTAAGTAATTCGCTTAAGGTTCTTTCATCAGGCTTTTTATGGCGTTGGCCAAGGGGTCCTTTGCTTTCGGGAAGGGTGATGCTGTATTGATCAAAATTTAGACGGGAAAGAATTTTCTTTTCTGGGTCGAATTCTTGGCGGCTTCCATTGTAAACAACAATGCGTTGTTCATTTTCGTCTGCGAATGCGCGCCCTTCTTCGGCGGTGATAACGGAAGGTGATTCTGTGCCGGGCCTGTCATCAAATACCATAATGCCGAGTAATTGGTTTTGCTTACGTTCATCAATATAGATTGTGAGGCCGTTATCTAGAGTATTAAAAACGCCCTCGCGCAGGATGACGGAAGCATATTCGGATTTTGCGATAAACCTCAGAGCTTGAAGTTTTGCTAGGGTTACTGGCGATAGCCATGTGGTGATAAAGAGCATAAATAGAGAAATGGCAAGTGCCAAAATAATACCTGGCATGGCAAGTTGCATGGGAGAGCTACCAGCGCTTCGCATGACGATAAGTTCAGAGTCGCTATACATTCTGTTATAGACAAAAATAATGGCGGCAAAAACGGCTACGGGGAGGATGATTTCTAAAAACCTTGGCATAGCATAAAAGATCATCATTAAGAATGTGCCGCTGCTGGCGCCGGATTGTATGATTAGTTCAATAAAACGGATAGACTGTGCCAGAATAATGACGCCTGTGAGCACAATAGCGATAAACATAGTCGCTATGGTTAAATTTTTAAAAAGATGTGTCCCAAATACCGGCATGATGTTGACTCATAATATAAGGCAGGTCATTTTTAAAGAAAAAAGGAACATTCATGGACATTCTATTTGGCAAAACCTCAAAAAAGAAATATGACACGGCGCTCGTCTTCGTCGCAGAAGACTTAAAGCTGGGTGCGCGCGGTAAGATTTTAGATGATGCTGTTGAGGGAGCTTTGGTGGCTTCGATCAAGAATGCGCCAAGATTTAAAGGTAAACTCGGCCAGACGCATATTCTACCGCTTGGTAAAGGCGCACACTATAAGCGTGTTGTTGTGGCGGGTGTGGGAAAAGCGAAGGAGTTGACTGACCAGAAGCTCCGTGTCCTTGGCGGTAAGTTGTATGATGCGTTGAAGGCCACGGGGGCCGTTGATGTGTTGATGATGCCAGAAGAAGATGGCGAATTGGCGGCTGGAATTTCAAATTTCGTTTCTGAGGGTGTTCTACGTAAGTCTTACTTTTTTGATAAATACAAAGGTAAGAAAGATGATGCGGATGAAGGTGCAAAGCTTACATCTGTTACATATGATGTTGATAATTCTAAAGCGCTTGCGGCCAAATTCGAGGCGACGAAGAATGTTATTGATGGTATGGAGTTGACGCGTAATTTGGTCTCTGAGCCGCCAAATGCTTTGTATCCAGACAGTTTTGCTAAGATCGTAGAAAAAGAACTGAAGCCACTCGGCGTTAAAGTTAAAGTTCTGGATGAAAAGAAATTGGAAAAGATGGGTGCTGGCGCCATTATGGCTGTAGGCAAAGGGTCTGCCAGAAAACCGCGTCTTGCTATTTTGGAATATAACGGTTTGGGAAAGAAAAATTCGAAGCCGAGTATGGGTATTGTTGGTAAGGGGATTACCTTTGATACGGGTGGCTATAATGTAAAGACATCTAATATGCATTGGATGCAATTTGATATGGGCGGTGCTGGTACGGTTGCAGGTGCGATGAAGGCAATTGCCCTGAATAAAGAGAAGGTGCATGTCGTAGCGGCGCTGGCTTTGGCTGAAAACATGATTTCTGATGAGGCGTATAGACCGTCAGATATTATTACCTCCCTATCTGGCCAGACTATTGAAGTGTTGAACACGGACGCAGAAGGCCGTTTAGTGATGTGCGATGCGATGACGTATTTGCAAAATGAGTACAAGGTAGAAACATTGGTTGATGTGGCGACGTTGACTGGCGCTTGTATGATTGCGTTAGGTAATGAATATGGCGGCGCTTTCACACCAAGTGATGAACTGTGGCGTAAAATCGAAACAGCCGGCGGTGAATCGGGTGATAAGGTTTGGCGTATGCCTCTTGATGAGGCGTGGGACAAGGAAATGAAAGGTGCTCATGCCGACCTCAAGAATTTGGGCGATAGCTCTTTTGCTGGCGCTTCAACGGCGGCGGCTTTCCTTAAAGCCTTTGTTCAAGAAGATGTCACTTGGGCGCATTTGGATGTGGCGGGTGTTGTGTGGTCCTTTAAACCAAATGATTTATGGGGCAAAGGGGCGACAGGCTATGGTGTCGGCATGCTTCAAAACCTTATCAAGGAATGTGCTGCTTAAGATTTTTTATATCTGTGTTCACTAAAAATTAATCAAATCCATTTACGCTGAAAGAGCGATAGTGTTGTCGCTCCATATGTAGTAAGAGGGGGTGTCTATGGGTATTGGTGAATTAGCGGGTTTCTTTGCTTCTATTTTAGCTACGTTAACATTTGCGCCGCAGGTGATTAAAACTTGGCGCACGAAAAATAGTAAAGATCTGTCAGCGATGATGTTGACGTTTTCTTTGTTAGGTAATATTGGCTGGCTTATAAACGGTCTTTCAAGTGGTAATGCGCCTCTAATTTTCTCGGGAGCGCTTATATCTTTGCTTTTGATGCCATTGTTTTACGTTAAGTATGTTAATGGGGAGCTTTTAGGCCCAAGGGCTATTTGTGCAAAGCTTTTGCGGGGTGCTCGGATATTGTATATGCCGCCGCGTACGGATCCTTAAACGCATATTTAATTTTTATTCATTTTTTTGCTAAATCTTTCTTGACAGGCTAAGGGCCTTGGTTATATAGTCCGCGCACATGTGAATGGATGAACTGGCCAAAAAGTGGTTCAAGACTAGCTTTTACGTATGTTTAAACTCAGTTCCTCTCCGCGCAGCGCACTTTAATCTTTAAAGTGACACTGATCGCCTTTTCATCTTTCCACATAAATTTAAATGAAATGAATTTTAAACTTTAGGTAGGAAAGTTAATGCCAACCATACAACAACTAATTCGCAAGCCTCGTGAGCTGCAAAAGAAAGTTAAGAAAAACCGTGCGTTGAAGCAAAACCCGCAAAAGCGTGGTGTTTGTACACGTGTTTATACAACAACACCTAAGAAGCCGAACTCAGCGCTACGTAAAGTTGCTAAGGTTCGTTTGACTTCTGGTTTTGAAGTTATTTGTTATATCCCGGGTGAGGGTCACAACCTTCAGGAGCACTCAGTTGTTCTTGTGCGTGGTGGTCGTGTAAAAGACTTGCCTGGTGTTCGTTATACAGTGGTCCGTGGTGCTCTTGATACACAAGGTGTTAAGGATCGTAAGCAATCACGTTCTCAATACGGTACGAAGAAGGGTAAATAATCATGTCTAGACGTCATAGAGCAGAAAAAAGAGAAGTTCTACCAGATCCAAAATTCAACGATGTTGTTTTGACTAAGTTCATGAACAACTTGATGCTTGATGGTAAAAAATCAGTGGCTGAGCGTATTGTATATGGTGCGCTGGATATCGTTGATACGAAAGTTGCGAATGAAGATATTGAAGATGTAACAGAAACAGAAGGCGGTGAAGGTTCTTCATCTGCTGGCGGCATTAAGCATAAGGGCTTGCGTCTGTTCCACAAAGCGCTCAAAAAAGCGTCTCCTTACTTGGAAGTGCGCTCTCGCCGTGTTGGTGGTGCTACATATCAGGTGCCAGTTGAAGTTAAGTCATACCGTGCGCAAGCATTGGCTATGCGTTGGTTGATCGGTGCGGCACGTAAGCGCTCTGAAAACACAATGGTTGAGCGTTTGGCAAGTGAATTGCTTGATGCGGCGAATGACCGCGGCGCGGCAATTAAGAAGCGTGAAGACACACACAAAATGGCTGAAGCGAACAAGGCGTTTGCTCACTTCAGATGGTAATTTAAGGTTTAATTTATTTAAGGTAACAGGGAAGTATATAAGGATTTATCATGGCTGAAAATACAACTGACGACATTGCGATCTCGCATTACAGAAACTTCGGTATTATGGCGCATATTGATGCGGGTAAGACGACAACGACTGAGCGTGTTCTGTACTATTCAGGTAAGTCTCACAAAATTGGTGAAGTGCACGATGGTGCGGCGACAATGGACTGGATGGAGCAGGAGCAAGAGCGTGGTATTACAATTACGTCTGCGGCGACAACAACATTCTGGAATGGTCCAGAAAATGGTGTTGACCCTAAAGCCCGCTTCCGTCTGAATATTATTGACACGCCAGGTCACGTTGACTTTACAATTGAAGTTGAGCGTTCACTTCGTGTGCTTGATGGCGCTATCGCTGTATTCGATGCGAATGCAGGTGTTGAGCCTCAAACTGAAACAGTGTGGAGACAGGGTGATAAATACCGCGTGCCACGTATGTGTTTCGTGAACAAAATGGATAAAATCGGTGCAGATTTTTATAACTGTATTGATATGATGGTTGATCGTTTGGGTACAAACCCACTCGCGATTCAGCTTCCAATCGGTGCTGAGGACCAGTTTGCTGGTTTGGTTGACCTTGTTAAAATGAAGGCGGTTATCTGGGATTCTGAAAACCTCGGTGCGACTTTCCACGAAGAAGAAATTCCTGCTGATTTGGCTGATAAAGCCGCGGAATACCGTGAGAAACTCATTGAGATGGTTGTTGAGCAAGATGATGCAGCGATGGAAAGCTACCTTGAAGGTAACGAGCCGGATGAAGCGACAATTAAGGCATGTATCCGTAAGGGTACAATTTCAGGTGCATTCGTTCCTGTGATGTGTGGTTCTGCATTTAAAAACAAAGGTGTTCAGCCTATGCTTGACGCTGTTGTTGATTACTTGCCTTCGCCGCTAGATATTGGTGCGATTAAGGGTACACAACTTGACGGTGAAACACCTGACGAGCGCAAACCTGACACATCTGAGCCATTCTCTGCGCTAGCATTTAAAATCATGAACGACCCATTTGTTGGTACGCTTACATTTATTCGTATCTATTCAGGTGTTCTCGAATCTGGTTCATATGTACAAAATACAGTGAAGGACAAGCGTGAGCGCGTTGGTCGTATGCTTCTAATGCACTCAAATAACCGTGAAGAAATCAAAAAAGCATCTGCGGGCGATATTGTTGCGCTTGTTGGTCTAAAAGACACAACAACAGGTGACACGCTTTGTGATGTTAACAAGCCAGTTATCTTGGAGCGTATGGAATTCCCAACGCCAGTTATTGAGATTGCGGTTGAGCCTAAGACAAAAGCGGACCAAGAGAAAATGTCTCTTGCGTTACAGCGCTTGGCTGCGGAAGACCCATCTTTCCAAGTTTCTGTGGATCACGAATCTGGTCAAACAATCATGAAGGGTATGGGTGAACTTCACCTAGACATTTTGGTTGATCGTATGAAGCGTGAATTTAAAGTTGAAGCGAATATCGGTGCGCCGCAAGTTGCTTATCGTGAGACAATTTCTAAAGAAGTTGAGGTTGACTATACGCACAAGAAGCAATCTGGTGGTTCTGGTCAGTTCGCGCGCGTTAAGATGATCGTTAAGCCGGGTGAACTAGATTCTGGCTTCACATTCGAAAACACTGTTGTTGGTGGTAACATTCCAAAAGAATATATCCCTGGTGTTGAAAAGGGTATCGATCAACGTAAAGAAAACGGTGTTATTGCCGGCTTCCCAGTGATCGACTTCCACGTAAACCTATTTGATGGTGCGTATCACGATGTTGACTCGTCTGTAATGGCGTTCGAAATTGCTGGTCGTATGGCCTTCAAAGAGGCGATGGAAAAGGCTGGCCCACAACTTCTTGAGCCTGTGATGAAGGTTGAAGTTGTAACGCCGGAAGAATATATGGGCGACATTATTGGTGACTTGAACTCTCGTCGTGGACAGGTTCAGTCAATGGAAGACCGCGGTAACGCAAAAGTTGTTACAGCAATGGTGCCACTAGCCAATATGTTTGGTTACATTAATCCGCTTCGTTCTATGTCTTCAGGCCGTGCGCAATTCTCAATGGTGTATGATCACTATGAGCCAGTGCCACAGAATGTTGCAGAAGAAGTAAAAGAAAAATACGCAGGATAATCTAGAAAGTTAAAAGGAGAAAGTAGATGTCTAAGGAAAAGTTTGATCGTTCGAAGCCTCATGCGAACATTGGAACGATTGGTCACGTTGACCATGGTAAGACGACGTTGAC
>PALX01000024.1 GCA_002710775.1 Micavibrio sp.
CGATGGCTGAGACGAAGAAAAGATACGTCCATCATTACGAAAATCTGCATCATCATCGAGCAATTCTTCGATATGGCTATTCATCGGGATACGCACATCAGAAGCTGAGAGAACTTTGCCCGTAGCCACTTCAATCAAGCGCGTGCTCACAAGAACTTCGTTACCGCCAACCGCATATGTGCCGACAACCGCCGCACCGGCATCGCGTGCTTCAGCAATCGCGCGTGCATCACGGGACAGCAGAAACTCACCGCTTGCCGCTTTGCTTGACTCTCTTAAATATAAAGAACGGCGAAGACGGATTTCAGAAACATTCTCGAACCCTTCTTCGACAAAACGTGTCATCATCTGATCAGAAAAAGAACGGCCAAGTGGTGATGATGTATCCAGCTTGTTTACATTAGACAATGTCGCTACAACAATCGGCGTATCATAATCAACCATATCAGAGGACTGAGAGATCAACGCATCCGCGGCATTGTAACTATAGAAAGACAAATTCACACGTCTTTCAAACGGCTTTGAGTAATTTGAACACGCGGCCATCAAAAGCACTGTGCTCACCATCACAAATGTATTAAGAATATTTTTCATCATCATGTCTTTTTTCCATTTAAAAATTGCTGTAATGAGTCTACCAACTGCTTATAGTATAATCTAGCCCTAAACATAAAAAATGAACAAAGAGTTATTGTTAAAGTATTGTCACCGCCTTGGAAGTCCCAGTATCATGCTGTGGACCTTGCCTTTACTGATGATTTTACTGGTTGTGGGTACAGTTCAACAAAAATATCTTGGGCTTTATAGGGCTATTCACTTGTATTTTGATAGCTGGATCATCTGGGCCGGCCCCATCCCTCTACCGGGCTTTTATATCATTATGGGTATATTCAGCATCAATCTAGTTTTCCGTTTTTTGTTCAAAAGCCCCTGGATATGGTCAAAAGTCGGCCTGCACCTGACACATTTCGGTGCTGTCGTTTTGGTTATTGGCGGGTTATTCACGACCATAACCGCTAAAGAAGGATATCTGCCAATCCTTGAAGGTAATACAGGACGCTATATCTCTGACTATCACAACCGTGTTCTCGTTGTTTTTGAAAACGACAAAGAAATCGCCGTCATCCCTTTCAATAAAATGGTAGTGGGAAGTGTTTTAAATATTGGCGATACGACCATCACTATTCAAAGCAAATGTGAGAACTGCACAATAGAAAAACGAGAAGAAAGCGATAATAAAAACGATAACCAAAATTATGCGGGTATGGCCCAGTTCATGGCACTCAAAAACACCGCACTTGATAAACAAAACGAATTGAACATGAGCGGTATAACCATCATCCATGGTGACCAGACATATATCGCTTTCGAAGGCATGCCAAAGCCACTTGAGATTGAAGAATATCAGCTCATTCTTGGGAAAGAGCAACGGGCGTTGCCGTTCTCTGTTACCCTCAAAGACTTTAAAAAAGAAACCTATCCTGGCTCGAGCACAGCACGTGCCTTTTCATCAGATGTTGTCATCAATGACCATGACACATCATGGCCCGCCACGATCAGCATGAATCAACCTTTGCGCTATCGTGGTTATACGCTTTATCAATCATCTTATTTGCTATCCGGCGGCACTGAACAAACAGTGCTCAGCGTTGTTGAAAATAAAGGACGTATCTTTCCTTATGTCGCCATCCTCCTGATGGGCATTGGCTTGATATTGCATATTGCGCTCTATCTCATACGAACAAAAGAAAAGAAGGCTCCATGACTCGTCATATTCTCCTCCTTTTCTGTCTTCTTCTAACCTGCCTGAATAACAGCGTTCAAGCCAAAGGTTTGCCTTTGGACCAATTCGGCACACTACCAATTTTACATGAAGGCCGCCTCAAACCCATGGATAGCTTTGCCCGCATACAATGGAAAAGACTATCAGGCGAAAACGCCGATAAAAACGCCATCGCATGGCTGGCTGAGACAATCTTCGATCCGGCGCGCAGTGTTCAACGGCCAATTTTTCGTATCAGAAGTGAGGCCTTAAAAACACAGCTTGGCTTAACGGAAGAACAAGAATATTACAGCTATCTTGATCTGATTGACGCTATTGCCCGCACAAAAGAAACAGCATTGAAACTTGCCGCAGTAGAAACAAAATTTTTAAGTCAGCAACAAATCGACTTTCTAGTGCTCCATGACAATGTCTATGTCTATGAGCAAATGTTACGGGCTTTATCCGCAATCCTGCCACTCAATGTTGCCGCACCTAAAGAATATAGTGACAAGAAAAATCCAAGCTATCTCGACTTGCAAAAATTCGCTGTGCTCATACAACAAAAAGGCGGCGATTTAGCCGATAAGATGGGTCTTGTTCGTATGGGCGGCGTCGGCAACGAATTGTTCCGCATTATCCCGCCGCAATGGCAATCTGACGGGAAAACATGGCATAGCCCATGGGTCGTTATTAACGAAGGAAAAGGGGGACCGCTTTCCGCCGCCTATCTTGAACAATGGAAAACCATGGCTCTGTCATATCGGGACAACAACGCCGAGGCTTTCATAGAGGCAACTCGAAAAGCACATACATTGCTCGACCAGAACATCGTGAAACTTAAGGCGGAGAGACTATACAGCCAAATCAATCCATTCTTCTGGGCCAAAATTGGTTATGTGCTTACCTTTATTTTCAGCATTTTCTGGCTGGCATCAGGCCATCATTCTTTATGGCGTCCGGCGATGGTTACCTATCTGGGCGGGAAGGCGTTTCATATTCTCGGTCTTGGTATGCGCATCTTTATTTTGGAAAGACCACCTGTCGCCTCTCTTTATGAATCGTTGCTATTCGTGTCGCTGATCTGTGTGGTTATTGCCTTTATGATCGAATGGAAGCAACGCAAAGGGGTGGCGATCACTTTGGGGAGCATAAGCGGCTTTGTCCTGCTTTGGCTTTCTTTGACCTTCACACAAGACGGGGAAACAAAGGATGTTCTTGTTGCTGTCCTGAATACAAATTTCTGGCTCGGGACACATGTCCTGATGATCAGCATCGGCTATGCTTTTTGTGTATTATCAGGTCTGTACGCGCATTTTATGCTTTGGATGGATAAGGTCAAAGGACCGGAAAGCCGCCTCCTCTTTGTTGGTCTTTTAATGTCGCTATTTTTTACAGCCATCGGTACAGCACTCGGCGGTATTTGGGCCGATCAAAGTTGGGGCAGGTTTTGGGGATGGGATCCCAAAGAAAATGGCGCACTTCTTATCGTCCTCTGGCTGATCTGGATCATTCATGGCCGATTAAGTGGCCATATTACAAAACACCGTCTAAATGCTGCATCTGCCGCACTGCTTATTATTATTGCTCTGTCATGGTTTGGCACAAATCTCTTAGGCGTTGGCCTTCATAGCTACGGCTTCACCACTGGTCTGACCGCTGGGCTAGTCACTTTTTGTACGTTAAATCTGGCGGTTATTCTTGGCTTTTGGTACCGAACCCATATATTAGAAAAAAGAAAACAACAGACATAGACACCCATGACAAACTTCCTTTTAACCGCCGCCGCCATCTTGATCGCGCTTGGCTATGCCTTTTATACAGATAAGCTTGAGATTCCGCAGGGCTATAAAAGCAATAGGCCAAGCCCCGAAGCTATCGCCAAAATAAAAATGGCCGAAAATGATTACGGGCTCAAAGACCTTGCTGACAAGATACAAAAAGTTCCATCATTTTCTTTTGAAGACCTTAATGGCACAAAACATAGTATCGAAGATTTCCGCGGCAAAACTGTCATTATCAATTTTTGGGCTACGTGGTGTCCGCCTTGTATTACTGAATTTCCTGATCTAATTGAGATTGCCGCAACGCGTGAGGATATCGTTTTGATTGCCATTTCCAACGATCTGCGCGAAGAAAAAATTGCGCCATTCCTTGCGAAGATGGATAAGGCGCATATGAGCTCAGCCGATGTGATTGTGGCTTATGATGCCGATAAATCAATCACACAGGATTTATTTCAGACGTACCGCCTGCCCGAAAGCATCATCGTCACACCCGATGGCTATATGAAACAAAAAATAGTCGGGATCATTGACTGGAAAAAAGATATCGATCTTTAAGTCTCTGGCTCCGCCCTAATAGTCAATACGGGTCATGTAGAGACCATCCGCTGGTGCCGTCGGTCCGCCTTCAGTTCTGTCTTTTGCTTCCAGCGCATGTTTTACATCAATCGGCTTCCATTTCCCCTCACCGACGAGTGAAAGCGTTCCCGCAATATTGCGCACTTGGTGATGAAGGAAAGATTTACCCTCAACCTCTATCAGCAATTCTTGTCCGCCGAAATCATCATATCTGCGCTCTTTGATATCAATACGCTCTATTGTTTTCATCGGCGAGTTAGCCTGACAATTACTATCACGAAACGTGCTGAAATCGTGATGACCAATCAAATGCTGCGCAGCTTCATACATAGATTTCACATCCAGCGCATGTTTGAAGTGCCATGCCTTACCCAAATCCATAACAGGCCGCGCACGTCGGTTACAGATCACGCGGTAAGTATAAAGTTTGTTATGCGCCGAAAAGCGCGCATGGAAATCATCAGCGACGACTTCGGCATGGCGAATAATAATCGTGTCATTTAATAAATGGGCGTTGAGCGCTTTGGCAAGTTCAAACCCTTCCAGAGGACGCGCCCCATAATCGAGATCAAAATGGGCGATCTGCGCCCATGCATGAACACCCGCGTCTGTGCGTCCTGCACCTGTGATGCTTATGTTTTGCTGACAGAATTTGTATATAGCTGTCTCAACAGATTCTTGAATAGTGCGTAAGCCGTCCTGTTTTTGCCATCCATGATAGCCGCCGCCCATATATTCAATCGTGATTTTCCAGCGCTTAAGCATAATGAGACTTTTACTTATTTTAAAATTTCGCCAATATGAACATAGCCGCCGTTAAAGGCTGAGGCAAAATCCATGATGTTGCTGTTTTGAGGTTTCAGCATAGTAAGTTTAAGCACCGTGTTATTACCGCAAGCTACATGACCTTTTTTATCCAAAATTTCGCCCGGCTCTTGTGTATGAATTTCATCACTCAGTTCGGCATATAACACCTTGATCGCAATAGTCACTTCTTCCTCATGTTCCGTATCGGGGACACGAATATTGGTGTATGTACCAGGCCAGGGATTAAGCGCTCTGATCTGGCGATCAATCTCGATTGCGGGCCGCGACCAATCAATCAGCCCGTCTTCTTTTTTCAGCATTTTGGCGTAGGTGGAAAGCGCCTCATCTTGTACTTCCATATCCAGTTCTTCATCCCGTGCCAGCGTATCGAGGACAGGCAAAATAAGCTTGCCTCCCAAGTCAGACAAATCATCATGGAGATCCTGCGCCGTCATCTCATCGGTAATTGGTACAGACTCTTTTGATATCATCGGGCCTGTATCAAGCCCCTCTTCCATCCTCATAATTGTCACACCGGATTCTGTATCGCCCGCCCATATTGCCCGCTGTATAGGCGAAGCACCGCGCCATCTTGGCAAGAGCGAGGCATGAATATTAATGCATCCATATTTTGGCGCATCCAATATAACGCGCGGCAGAATAAGACCATACGCCGCCACAACGGCCACATCAGCATTCAGCGCTAAAAACTCTTGCTGGTCTTCTTCTTTACGTAAAGACAGCGGTGTGTATACGGGAATGTCTTTATCATCAGCGTAATCATGCACGGGTGAGCGCGTGATCTTCTGTCCGCGGCCAGACGGGCGCGGGGGCTGAGAAAAAACGGCCACTACATCGTAATGGCCGCTTTCATAAATCTCTTTGAGGGCAGGAACCGCAAAATCGGGTGTACCCATAAAAATTACTTTTAATCTATCGGTCATCTCCTTAAGAGATACCGTTTTAGCTATTATTCAGCAACAGAAATATTTGATGCGAATGTTTTACCATTCTCTGTCGCACGCTCAAAGTTTACACTTTGGCCTTCGTCCAAGCGCTGAAGACCAGCAGCCTGTACGCCTGAAATGTGAACGAAAATATCTTTCGAGCCATCTTCAGGTTGGATAAATCCATAGCCTTTTTCTGTGTTAAACCATTTGACTGTACCTTTTTCAGCCATAATCGTAGTCCTTTCGTTTTTTATACCAGACAGTAATTCGTCGTTCGTCTTTAAGGAAAAAATCAGAAAGAACCGTCAGTCGTTTTTAAGTTACAGACATAATACAGTTACCTGTATGACATCTTTCTTATCCATATATGTTTTTTGACAAAATCGCAAGAAAAGACTGATAAATCTCTTTAATCGAGATTATGAGATTTTTTATATTTTTCCAGTTTACGTACTAGTGTCGAACGCTTCAAACGAGAAAGGTGATCAATGAAAACGATGCCATTTAAGTGATCAATTTCATGCTGGACACAATGCGAATCCAATCCTTCAAATTCTTGTTCCTGCGTCTTACCATCGCGATCCAGATATCGTACTTTTACTTTTGCAGGACGCACGACATCCGCAAATTGCCCAGGTACAGACAGGCACCCTTCCAAATAAGCTGATTTTTGTTCAGAGGCTTCAATGATCTCAGGATTCGCCATCATCAACACATTATGCGTGTCGATCTCTTCATCTGTTTCTTCAGCACCAGCATCGCCGCGGCGCGCTGAGCCTATATGTAAGATACCATCCGCATCTTCACCCGTATATTTCCACGCGCCTTTTGGCACATCCATTACCAATACGCGCTGAAGCACACCGACCTGATTAGCCGATAAACCAATCCCATTATCGTCATACATCGTTTCTAGCAAATCATCCATCAGTGCTTGAACCTCTGATGTCACAGAATCAACAGGGTCACACACTGTTTTTAACGCCGGATCTGGTAAGTATAAAATTTGTCTAATCGCCATAGTATTTATT
Organism: Micavibrio sp.; assembly: GCA_002710775.1. Classification (GTDB taxonomy): domain Bacteria; phylum Pseudomonadota; class Alphaproteobacteria; order Micavibrionales; family UBA9664; genus UBA9664. The sequence continues at coordinate 6,914 of PALX01000024.1, forward strand.
TAGCCTTTTTACGAATTTCTTCAACATTATCTGTATCCTCACCCGCCTCTGATTGCATTATTCTGGGCGTTTTGTCAATTTTCGGTGACGCTTCAATCCCTTTTTCTCCTTGGGCGGTGACATGTAGGTCCTCAAGCGTGCGGGCCTGAGGTAAAACACGACTTTCAAAAGAGCCCACCGCATCATTATAGCCATTGAGCGCTTGCGTTAAACCACGGCCCATCTTCCCCATATGGTCGGCAAAAACACCGAGGCGTTTATAAAGCTCAGATGCCGCCGAGGATATCTTCTGCGCATTTTCAGCCAGCTCTACCTGACGCCAACTAAAATTCACCACTTTAAGCAATGACAACATCAAAGTCGGCGAGACAATAATCACCTTACTTTGCGCCGCATAGTCAACCAGTTCAGGGTCGGCATGAATAGCCGCGGAAAACACATGCTCGGAAGGTAAGAACAACACAGTGAAGTCCACATTTTCAATGCCCTCCCAATAAGACTTTTTCTTTAGCTCCTGCACATGGGCACGAACCTGACGTGCCAGAGACTGGGTGATTGTTTTATATTGTTCTTCTGTTTCAACATCTCCCATCGCTTGTGAGAAATCATGGAGCGGTGCTTTAGCATCAACGATAATTTTCAAGCCATCACCAAGAGTAATAACCGCATCAGGACGCAAGCGCTGACCATCTATTTCCATACTCGCTTGTGTTTCAAAATGAACGCCTTTAATCAGGCCGGAATGTTCAAGAAGACCTTCCAGCACACGCTCGCCCCACTCACCTTGGTGGCGCGGATTACGAAGTGCGCCGTCTATACGGGCTGTAGTTTTTTGCAAGTACTGTATCTGCTCTATTAAAGACTGGTCCGTGCCTTTAATGTGGCCTAAAGATTCTTCTAATTTCTTCAGATGCTCTTTTACAGGCTTTACCATCTCATCAATAGAGGCCTGTCTTTTTTGCAAATCAAAAGACGCATCACTTTGTGCCTGTTTTAGACGCTCTTGTGCCAAATTGAGAAAGCTTTCAGAGGATTGGTTCAACGCTTCTTGGGACAGCGCCTTAAATTTATTCGATAAATCTTCCTCGGATTTTTCAATTTTTTTGCGCACCAAAAATACAACCAGCAAAGCCAGCGCAAAACCAAGACCAAAGCTCAGTAAATCCAATGATAATGATATATTTGTAATATTCTCCATAGAATCCATTTAAGCATAAAACACAGGATACTTCGTAGTGTTTTATTAAAAATTTTCTGTTAAACTATACAATATGAAATACCAACGCGGTAATGCACTTATATATATTTTGATCGGCGTAGCCCTTTTCGCCGCGCTGTCCTACACATTCAGCCGTAACGCATCAACGGGTTCGACTTCCTTAACGGACGAGCAAACAACACTCTACGCGCATCAATTAATTAACCATGCCCAACAGATGGAACAAGTTGTCCAACAAATGCTGATGACTGGCTCAACAATAGACGACATTGATTTCACAAAGCCAGACGAGGCGGGTTATGGTACCAATGCTCAGCACCAAGTCTACCACCCCAGCGGCGGCGGCATGAATCTATTTAATGAAAGTAACACAAATTTATTTGGACCAAACAGCTATACATGGGATGGCTGGACATATAACACGCAAACAAACGTCGAATGGACGAGTACAGGCGTCGACGATATTATATTCACATTCCTTAATATTTCTGGGCCCGTATGCGCCAAAGTAAATGAAATTCTAATTGGCGACGATACAGTGCCTGTAGAAACATTACCGCCAAGAAATACCTTTTCCGAACCTGAAGGTGGTAACTCTGATTTAACCGCCACAAATTGTGCGAGTTGCGAGGGTAAGTATCACTTTTGTGCACAAGACAACCAAGTAGCAGGCGTTAGGGCTTTCTACAATATCATTGCTTCGGAATAGATAGCAGTACGCAATTCTTCAATACCGAAACCTTTAGCCGAACTTGTTTTCAGGACGAACGGGTAAGCGGCGGGATGTTTCTTGATAATGGCTTCAACCTCAGCAATAACCTTTTCTAGATCTTCACGCTTAACTTTATCTGTCTTTGTTAGCACTACTGTATAAGGCGCGGCGGCCTCGTCCAGCAGATCCATCATCTCTTTATCACTATCTTTAATACCGTGACGACCATCAATAAGGACGAAACTACGTTTTAAATTTACACGGCCACGCAAATAATCTTTCAACAATCGTTGCCAGCTATTGCGCTCTTTCTTTGATACCTTGGCATAGCCATAGCCCGGCATATCAACAATACAGATACGCCCGCCGAGATCAAAAAAGTTGAGTTGTTGCGTGCGCCCCGGCGTGTTTGATGTCCGTGCCATATCTTTGCGGTTCAACAGCGCATTGATAAGGGATGATTTTCCAACATTAGATCGGCCCGCAAATGCAATCTCAGGCAATGTCTCAGGCGGTAATTGCGAAAGGTCCTGCACGCCGCGCACAAAATCACATGCACCGACAAATAATTTACGGGCCTCTTCAACGAGGGCTGGGTCTAGTTCGTTTTGTGTCTCTCTCATCTTAATTATCTCAATACATCCATCAAAGAGAGGTGGTCATCAATAACGACATCCGCACCTGCATCCATTAATCTGTCTTTGTAATCCTCACCTGTATAAGGGGCATGGCTCGCGCCGATATAGCCAATAGCTTGCATGCCCGCGGCAACAGCACCCTTAACACCCGCCACAGAATCCTCAACCACAGCACAATCTTCCGGCGCAATGCCTTGTCTTTTAGCGGCTAAAAGGAAGATATCCGGTGCCGGTTTGCCTTTTGCAACAAGCTCCGCGCCGATGATATTTTCTTTTTCAAAAAACTGATCCAGCGCTGTTACAGAAAATTTTTCATAGGTTGTTTCAAGGCCGCCACTCGTCGCCACAGATAGCTTCACACCTTCTTCGCGCAATGTTTCCAGCGCTTTAAAAATATGAGGTGTCGGATTTAATTCTTCGCGCATACGGGCTTTGAATTGCGCAATATATGTATCGATCATCAAATCCGCGTCCACAGGTTGGCCGCTAAACTCCTGAACCGCTAATGCATTATCGCGTGAACTTAAACCTTGAAGATGCTTAAAGGCCCATTCACGTTCAATCGCAATAGATTGCGCCGCATAGGCATCAACGAGGGCGTCCTTAATAATCACTTCGCTGTCAACGAGGACACCATCATTATCGAAAATCACAAGTTTGGTTTGCATAAAGCTTAGCTCCTTTTATGAATCAAGGAGGTTATTCCACCACCCTTTTTTCTTTTTTTTCGGTGCTTCGTTTACAACCTCGTAGCCCTTATCCGCAAGAACAGGCTTGTCATCAGATTCTTTCCCCGTCTCCTTTGGCGCATCATCATTCGATGGTTTAGCCTTTGGTGAACGCTTGGACAATGTCTTCTTTTTGGGCTTCTCAGCCTTTTCATCCTTTTTAGATTCGTCAGAATCAGATTTTTGCTCTTTAGAGTCTTTAGACTCTTTTGGGTCCTGATCTTTATCTTGGTTTTTATCTTTTGCTTCAGGTTTTTTCTTACGACCACGACGCGGTTTTTTCTTAGCCTTCTCTGCGCCCTTATCGTCATTCTGGGTATCATCTTTATCTGAAGGCTTAGACGAACTCTCTTCACTCTCGCTCTCTGCCGCCGTCTGCATTTCATCCGCAACGATTTCGTCAGCTGTCTTATCATCTTGTTGATCTTTTTTACCGCGACGGTTTTTCTTTGCCTTCGACTTGATGCGCTCGAAATTCACTTCCGAGATTGTCAGCTCTTCGTCAATATGAATGAACACTTTGAAGTCATAGCGATTCTCAATCACCGTCAGCGCATCACGCTTTACATTCATAATGTAAAGACCAACTTCTGACGGCACATTCGCTGTTAATTCACTTGTGCGGTTTTTGATCCCTTCTTCTTCGATCATACGAAGCACGCGCAGGGCCGCTGTTTCTTTTGTGCGCACCGTACCAGCGCCCTGACAATGGCGGCAAGTTTCGAAATGTGTCTCAGTTAGAGATGGGCGCAATCTTTGGCGTGAAAGTTCCAACAAGCCAAAGTTTGAAATACGGCCAACCTGAACACGCGCGCGGTCACTAGAAAGCGCATCTGTCAGACGGCGCTCAACCTCGCGGTTATTGCGGTAATCTTCCATATCAATAAAGTCGATCACAACGAGACCGCCAAGGTCACGTAAGCGTAATTGTCGAGCAACTTCTTCCGCCGCCTCTAAGTTGGTGCGTAACGCTGTCCCCTCAATATTCCGTTCTTTTGTCGATTTACCAGAGTTCACATCGATAGAAATAAGCGCTTCTGTCGGGTGAATAACCAAATACCCCCCTGATTTAAGCGTGACCTCTTGATCATAAATTTCATCAATCTGGTGCTCAGCCTGATATTTCACAAACAAAGGACGATCTTTATCTTTGTATTCCTTCACCTTTTTCGCATGAGAAGGAATCATCATCTTCATAAAGTTTTTCGTGTCTTTAAAAGACTCTTCGCCAGCCACAAGAACCTCATCGACCTCACGTGTATAGATATCACGGATCGCTCGCTTCACGAGTTGGCCTTCTTCATACACTAGCGCGGGCGCGTTAGAATTCAGCGTCAATTCGCGAATGCTGTCCCAAAGCTTATATAAATACTCAAGGTCACGTTTAATCTCTGTCTTTGAACGACCAACAGCGGCTGTTCTTAAAATAACAGACATACCTGAAGGGATCGTCACTTCTTTTAGAACATCTTTGAGCTTTTTGCGGTCTGCCCAGCCAATTTTACGGCTGATACCGCCGCCGCGCGGGCTATTCGGCATCAAAACGCCATAACGGCCTGGCAGAGTAATATAGGTGGTCATCGCCGCGCCTTTATTACCGCGCTCTTCTTTTTGACACTGAACCAGCATAACCTGACCGCGCTTAATCACTTCCTGAATCTTATACGTACGGCGCATCTTTTTCCAAAGCAACGCTACAGGATCATCAAAGAAATCATCACCGCCGACAGTGTCTACAGACTGGCTCTTAGATTTCGCCGCTGCATATTTTTTACCGCCGCGACGTCCGCGTCTGCCGCGATATCTACCGCGGTTATTGCGCTTTTTATTATTGTTATTTTTGTTTTTATTTTCGTCATTACCCTCAGCATCGTCTTGGGAATCATCATCCGATTCTGACTTTTCGTCTTCAGACGTTTCGCCATCATCTTCATTAGAATCAGCATCCGCTTGGTCATCAGATTCCGACTTTTCATCTTCAAGCGCGTTTTCTGTATCTTTTTTCTTTCTACGACCACGACGTGACTTCTTTTTCTTCTTATCGTCACCGTCGTTATTTTCTTCAGCATCATCCGAGTCTACTTCTGCCTTTTTAGACTCATCTTCTTGATCTGAATCTTCATTATTGATCTCAGCGTTCACTTCTTCGATCAGTGCATCAATCTCAGATTCCTCAAGATCATCACTATCGCCGCCCTTGGCTTCTTGAGCCGCGGCAATTTTCTTAGCAATCTCTTCTTGTTCCTTCATCAAGCGCTCACGATCTTCAATCGGGATGCGGTAATAATCAGGGTGAATTTCAGAAAAAGGTAAGAAACCATGACGGTTACCGCCATAATTCACGAATGCCGCCTGCAGCGAAGGCTCCACACGGGTTACCTTAGCGAGATAGATATTACTTTTATATGAAGTTTTAACTTTGCTTTCGAAATCGAAATCTTCAAGACGGTTTTCGTCCATAACGACGACACGCGTTTCTTCTGGATGCATAGCATCAATAAGCATCTTCTTTGACATGCTCAATTCTCCTTAATGTAGTCGCGCCACTAACCCAAAAACAAAAACATAGCGGGTTAAGGCTGCGTGTATTAATTCTTTCAACTCTTGGGCCATAAGGGGCCGCGTGACATATATAAGTGCGTGCCAATTCGGCTCAAGAGAAACCTTATACAAAACAATATAGCGCTTTGGAAAAAAGCACAATCTAAATTTACTGATTTTTGGAAATTAGCTTTAACAAGAAAGCGTTAGCGCTTTTAAGTTTTTATATGATCAATGTCCCGTCATTGGCCATTTGATCTACATCCAGCGCGAAATTATTCTCGACATAAGCAATCGGTTTATATGCATCACCGCCGCCGTTTTGATCAATGCTAAGGAAAGACCCGCGCGCATCTTCGCTGAATTGCACAAAATCCGATAAAAGATCCGTCGCGGCATCAAAGAACCCATCCAAAATATCCGAAATATCCAGCGCATCCTGCTCATTCACATTAAAATCACGGATAAAATCACCGCCTGTACCCGCATAATCTTCCGCCATGATTACAAATATATCCGCCCCTGCACCGCCATAGAGCGTATCCGCCCCTAGGCCGCCATAGAGAGCATCATCACCATAACCACCATAAAGGCGGTCTACGCCATCGCCGCCGTAGAGCGTATCATTCCCTAACTCACCGAGTAGTAAATCATGTCCTGCGTCTCCATAGAGAACATCATTATCATTCCCTGCATAAAGATTGTCATTCCCCGCACCGCCATAGAGAGCATCATCACCATCATTTCCATACAGCGTGTCACTATCTGCACCGCCATCCATGAAATCCGACCCGCGTCCACCAGACAGCATATCTTGCCCCGCTTCACCATAGAGGACATCATCACCGTCATTGCCGAAAAGGCGATCATCTCCGCCCGCCGCATATATTGTATCTACACTTGATCCGCCGCGCACCGTATTCGCAATATCGTTGCCATATACTGTATTATTACCATCACCTAAGCGGACATCTTCTATCTCTACCCCATATGCAATGGCAATATTATCGACGAGCCCGATAGAGCTAAACTCACCTTCATTAAGATTAATCGTCACGTCTGAATCCACACCACTAGCGTCCAGCGTATCACGCCCACCTGTGTCCCATATGGTATAAGCCTCATCACCATTAATTTTGTAATAGCTATCACCATTGTTATATTCTGTATTCGTGCCGTAAATTTCCTGCAAGGCAGCAATATCGTATAGCTGGAAGCTTTGCGCATACACAGCACCATAAGGCGTCCAATCATATGCCATGACCGAATATTGCTCGCTATCTTCAGCGCCGCTCAAACCGCCATCGAATGTATGTTGTAATCCTAAAGCATGGCCGATTTCGTGCATCATGATGAAAAAGCCATAATCACCAAGGCTCAAATCCTGCATTTGTGTTGCATATTGATTGTTTGTCCATACATCACCGCTAAAATCACCTTGATCAGGATAATAGGCCCATGCCCCAATGCCTGAACCAAGATTTGCCTGCGCCAATGTGATATCACCAATACCAGACACTTCAACAAATTCCAGATTTGTATAGCTCTCAATCAAATCAAAAACAGCGCGGGCGCCTTCTTGTTGAGATAAGGTAAAGCTTTCGAAGTTATTCTGCTCTTGCATATTATCCGTGTAGTAGTAAGGAATACCACTTGGGAAACTATAAGTAATAATGCCGCCGGCACCATTACCCGCTCCCCATTCATACCCTGAGAGCAGAGAGGATGCTGCATCCACATTGCCTACATTTTCAGCGCCATTTTGAGAGTCACTAACATACTCTGGTGCTTGTTGTTCTGTATAGGTGGAAACATTTTCATGAGATTCAGCCCGCGCCGCTTCACGGCACGCCATACAGCCACAGCCCGCAGGCAAGTCACTATTCATTGCTGAACTTGTATTTGAACTATCCATGTCTTCCCCACATTAAGCCCCTTTAATGACAGACACGGCCACAACACCATTGCCTGATTACGGGCTTAAATATGGGGGGCATAATATAACAAAAAGTTAAGATTTTATAGTTTTTTTGAAAAAAAGAAGCTCTGAAATGCTTATGTAAAAAGGGTTAGGCGATTTTGCGGCCTTTTAATAGACCGTCCTGCAAAGTAACCGTATTTACACGCGTTGGGGATTTGGGGTTTTGCGTTATCATCGCCATAGGTGCCGTTATCTCAATCACACTCATATAACCTCTATCGAGAGAAGGGCGTCTGTTTTGTGATATATGTGCGCCTGTATCAATATAGACACAATTAGATAGCGCCGTTACACCCTGACGCGGATAAGAATGGCCGAAGAAAACCCGTGATATGCCCTTAATTTCTTTAGACACATTGCGGTTCAATCGGCCACGCTCATTCATGGCGCGGCGTGCCGTTTGTTCGCACCCGTCATTAAGTTTGGAAATAAAGCTCTGCCACCGATCCGCAGATACCTCCGCATGAACAATACCAACAGGGCCAATATCTGTTTCCACCTCTATGGCAAAGGGAAGCTCTTTAAAGGCCCGCCTCAGCCTTGCACGCGCTTTTTTGCTTTGCTGGTATTGCCATTGGTAATTGCGACCTGCTTCGGTTTGCTTAGGATAACCACGCTTCAGATTCCCTGTTTTTGAAAACTTGCCAATGAAATATTCTTCGTGATTTCCGCGCACAGCATAGAACCAGCTTTTACGCAAAAACTCTGTGGCACGATGCGATTCAGGGCCGCGGTTAATAAGATCGCCAACAGAAAGTAAGCGGTCTTTTGAGGGATCAAAATTAATTTTCTCCAGCGCCTTTTCTAGCAATGAGAAACAGCCATGAATATCGCCGACAACAAAATCTCGGCCCTTAGTATTTTTTGGTAATCTAATGACTTTTGCCATATTACCCCCTATGCTTATTTTTCTAACTAGCGTAGAATCGACCTATGACGCAAGAAAAAACCTTCTCCAGCACAAAAGAAACGTGGAAATTTTTCCTTAACTCTATCAACGACCATAAAGTGAAAATTTCAGGTATTTTCATAGGGGATGCCCTACAGGCTATATGCATTGTTCTTCTTCCATTTGTTGTTAAAGACCTTATAGACGCTGTTGAAACCTATGCTCCAGATTCGGGTCGATCAATCTGGACCATTATTAAAGAACCGTTCACTTACTTTATCGCGGTAAATATCGCTCTTGTTTTATTCTCGCGCCTATCAGGAACCTTCTTGGGTTTTACCGCACCTTTTTTTGGCATCATGCCAAGGCGGCGACTTGTTGAACACTTACAAAAGCATGCTTTCAATTATTTTCAAGATAGTCATAGCGGCTCCTTAGGTAATAAAATACACCAGACCATTATCGGCATGCGTCTCGGCCTTTGGACATTTGTATTTGAGATATGGCCAACAGTTTTACGTTTTTCTTTTAGCGTCTTTCTTATGTTCTATATCAACGCACAAATGGGTATTATTTTGGCGGTCTGGAGTCTGTTTTATTTCTCTGTCGTCGCCTGGATCGGCCTTATCAAATACAACATCGTCACACGTCTATCGCATGAACGCTCACACATCACAGGAATCGTCGTTGATATCGCCAGTAATATCCATGCCGTTAAAAGCTTTGCGAATGAAGAGCATGAGAAGCAAAATATTGATAAGGCGATGAAAGGTGAGATACACGAAAACACAAAGTTCCAATATGCGCGCGAAGGTATGGGCTGGTTTTATTCCATCATGACAACAGGGCTTATGTTTGTGTTGATTGTCATTTCATTTAACGAATATGCTGCGCAGCATTTTACCATCGGTGAGATTGCTTTTGTCGTTTCACTCCTGCTTCTTCTTATGGAACAAAGCCGCGGATTAACGTTTACGTTCTCAAGGTTTTTGGAATATCTGGGGCAGATGCGCGATGGCGTTGGCACTGTTATGCGCACCCACACATTGGAGGATGCCCCAAACGCAAAGCCTCTGAAAATAAAAGACGGAAAAGCGGATATTGCGTTTAAAGACGTCTTTTTTAGTTATAGCGAAGACCCAAGCGAAGCTGTCTTTGAAAACCTCAATCTTAATATTCCGGCAGGGCAGAAAATAGGTCTGGTAGGTACAAGCGGCGCTGGTAAATCGACATTAGCCAGTCTTTTACTGCGCTTTTATGATATTGATAAAGGTAACATCACAATTGCCGGCAAGGATATTGCAAAATTAACCCAGCATTCATTGCGCAAACATATTGCTGTCATTCCGCAGGATACAGCGCTTTTCCACCGATCTCTCATGGAGAACATCCGCTATGGTAATTTAGATGCCAGTGATGAGGATGTCATCAAAGCCGCAAAAAAAGCGCATGCTCATGATTTCATTAAAGTCCTGCCAGCCAAATATGAAACAATGGTAGGAGAGCGCGGCGTCAAGCTTTCTGGTGGTCAGCGACAACGTATTGCTATTGCGCGTGCTATACTCAAGGATGCGCCCATTCTTGTATTGGACGAGGCAACATCCGCGCTAGATAGTGAGTCTGAAGCTCTTATTCAAGAATCCCTTGCCAAACTAATGAAAGGGAAAACGGTTATTGCTATCGCACACAGATTGTCGACAATTGCCAAACTGGATCGCCTCCTGGTCATGCAAGAAGGAAAAATTATCGAAGATGGGACGCATAATGAGCTTCTTAAGAAAAAGGGCTACTATGCAAGGCTTTGGGCAATGCAATCCGGCGGATTCTTAAAGGAAAAAGAATAAGCTCGCCCGACGGAAGAAGTTAGCCCCTTTTATAGGCAGGAAAAATAGTTGAGGGCAAGCGTCTAAATTTTAAGGCTGCTACAAGTTCTTCTTTAATCTCGTCTGGCGCAGCCTGTTCTATAATATCATCGCTTGTCTGCTGACTCAAAACATCAAGCAACTTACGGGCGTTACTTTCAACGTGCTTTGGATAAACCTCGCTTTGCTGTAGAATATTTTGCCAGAAAACCGTCTTCAAAATACTTTTTTTGCACTCAACATTCTCTAGGTCACCGTCATCAGCTTTATCAAAAATCTTTGCCATCATGTAAGCGACACTATGGGCAATCTGGATATCGTCTTGCTGAAGAGCAAAACTGACCAGAAAAACCGCTGCAGCCATCATCTGTTTGGAATAAGGAGAGTCAGCACCATATCCCTCAATCTCATATTGTTGCTTGATACGGTGGATAGCTTCCCCGCGTTGCTCTTTTGATGAAGCCATATGGAATGCCGCGGCTAAAGGAACGCCTGCATTATCAACCATACCCATAAAAAGCGGGTACGCGCTTTGGAAGCGGACAAGACTGTCCGGTAAGTCTGTATTTCTGTCTTGCGCATTGCTCATCACGCGGTTATACACCTTTTTCAAAAGTTATGTCAATAAAAATGCGTTTCTTTATTTCCATCTAAATATGCTAAAAATATAGCATGACAATTACTATTTATCACAATCCGCGATGTTCCAAATCAAGGCAGGCTCTAGCCCTTCTTGAGAGTAAAAATTTAGATGTCACAATCATTAAATATCTCGAGATGCCGCCATCCAAAGATGATCTTCGTGTTTTGAGCAAAAAACTAGGGCTACCCATCTCACAAATGATCCGTACGAAAGAGAATGTCTATAAGGATCTGCGCTTGAAAGAAGCGTCAGAAGAGACGTTATACAATGCTGTCCCCGACAACCCCATACTGCTCGAACGGCCAATCGTGATTAACGGCAACGAAGCCGTTATCGCCCGCCCCCCGGAAAAGCTAGAAGAAATTCTTTAAAGCTTCCTACAATACGCCTGTACTCAAAACAATTATCGCAGCGCCGATGAACATCACAATACACGCAAAGGCACGGGCCATATTCCATTTATTTTTTAAGAATATGCTCTCAAAAACAAGCGTAAAGAAGGCGGAAGAGCGTCTTATCGTCTCAACATATGCAGCCTTGGTCATCTCTAGCGCAATCATTTCAAACATAACAGACAATGTTGATAATAACCCCGACCCAATATGTGCTATTTTAAACTGGTAGTTTTCTTTTTTGCCCTTACCGCTCAGGCGTCGAAATAATATAATAGACAAAAAGAGAAGGGCTAAGCACGTATAACGTAGCCCGAGATATATAAACACACCACCTTCAATAACAGCCTGTTTTGAATATGCTGTCGCTGTGCTAGTCAGCATCATATAGACAGTAACCATAACCCATGGAGAGTGTAATAAGATAACCCCTAAATCTTCTTTTATCCGACTTTTTTGCAGTAAGAAACCACCTGAAATAACAATCACTATGCCAATTAGGCCGTAAATACTGACTGTTTCTCCTAAAACAAAAAAAGCAGTGCCAACAACAAAGAGCGGCTCCATAGACTGAATGCCTGTAATAAGTGAACCATCATGGCGCGATAACATAAACAGAAAAAAAGGCATCGCTATCGCGTTCAAAATGACATTAATCAATGTTGCTTTTAGAAAAACCGGATTGGATAAATATACTTGTTCCCCTAGGAAGAACGCTACGGGTGTTAATGTAATTGCGATCACTGACATCGTGATGAATATAATCATCACTGGCGACAACCCCGACCCTGTTAGCAGATTTTTATCATAGGCTACTTTTCCGCCGTTAAACCCGGCAGAGAGTAAGCTGTAAAAAACCCATAACATGATGCGGCCAGCCTCTTAATTTTACGCGTCAGCCTTTGCTTTTAGCGCATTATTTTGGATAAACTCACGGCGCGGCGCAACGACATCACCCATTAGGGTTGAAAATACCTCATTGGCTTTTTCTGCATCACGTACAGATACCTGCAATAAAATACGAGCATCAGGGTCCAATGTTGTTTCCCAAAGCTGGTCAGGGTTCATCTCACCAAGACCCTTATAGCGTTGAATTTGTAAGCCCTTACGCGCCGCTTTCGTGATTAACTCAATAAAGTCTCCAACACCGCGTACCTTGCCGATATTCTCACCTTTAAGCTCCAACTTACCCGGTTTATCAAACAGCTCTTGCATCCATGATTGGCGCGCTTGGAATTTCTTCGCATCTTGGCCGCGCAATAGGTCCATACCAATTGTGTATGTCTCATCAACACCGCGCAGAACACGCCTAAACACGAAGCCTTTACCGATCTGATATGAACCGGTCCACCCCTTCTCCAGCTCCGTTTCAAGCGCATCAAGACGCGCAGCAATTTCTTCGGCTTTTTTCTGACCTGCCGCCTCATCTGTAATGAATTTCTCATCAAAAGCACCGCCCAGTGCCGCTTGCCCAACAACAAGAGCTGAACCGACTTTACTGCGCAAATTCTCAATGCTACTTTGCACCGTTTTGCATTCAAGGAATTGATTACGCAAATCGTTTCCTGTGATAATACTGCCATCATAACTGACAAACTGCATATCATTCGCAACAGAATCAATCAGATACTGGTCAAGCGCAGGGTCATCTTTAAGGTAAGTCTCCGAGGATGAGCCGCGTTTTACTTTGTACAGCGGTGGCTGTGCAATATACAGATAGCCGCGCTCAATCAATTCTGGCATTTGACGGAAGAAAAACGTCAAAAGAAGTGTACGAATATGCGACCCATCGACGTCGGCGTCAGTCATGATAACGATTTTATGATAGCGGCATTTATCAGGATTAAATTCGTCCGGGCCAATACCTGTGCCCATCGCGGTAATTAATGTCCCGATCTCCTGAGACGATAACATTTTATCAAAACGTGCACGCTCAACGTTCAAAATTTTACCCTTCAAAGGCAAGATCGCTTGGTTTTTACGAGAACGCGCCTGTTTTGCCGAGCCACCCGCTGAGTCCCCCTCAACGATAAACAGCTCTGAAAGCGCAGGATCTTTTTCCTGACAATCTGCAAGCTTTCCAGGCAAAGAAGAAACATCCAATACACCTTTGCGGCGCGTTAAGTCGCGTGCTTTACGTGCAGCTTCACGTGCTGTCGCCGCTTCAACAATTTTCTGCACAATTTTCTTAGCGTCAGAAGGGTTTTCCTCAAACCATGTACTTAGCGCATCACCAACAGCCGATTCCACAACAGGACGCACCTCGGAGGAAACAAGCTTATCTTTTGTCTGAGATGAAAATTTTGGATCGGGCACTTTAACTGACAGCACACACGATAAACCTTCACGCATATCTTCCCCTGTGAGAGAGACTTTCTCTTTTTTCAAAAGACCTGTCTCAGAGGCATAATTATTAATCGTACGCGTTAGGGCGCCGCGGAAACCCGCCAAGTGCGTCCCACCATCGCGCTGAGGAATATTGTTTGTGAAACATAGCATTGTTTCGTGATACGCATCTGTCCATTGCAGAGCCACTTCCACCGTAATACCACTTTCATCATCTTCTTTACTTAAAGAAATAGGCTGGCTCATCAACGATGTCTTATTGCGGTTCAACCATTCAACGAATGAGATGATCCCACCTTCATAGTAAAGGCGTTTTTCTACAGACTCTTCACCACGCTCATCCTTAAACAGCAGATTCACACCGGAATTCAAAAAAGCTAATTCACGGAAACGATCTTCGAGTGTATCGAAGTCAAATTCCGTCATAGTGAAAGTATCAGCCGATGGTAGGAAAGTTACTTCCGTTCCTTTTTTACCATTTGCATCCCCAACAGCTTCCAAATCGCCTTCAGGTTCACCGTTTTTAAAGCGCAAAAACCATTCCTTACCATCGCGCCAAATACGCAAATCAAGCCACTCAGACAGAGCATTTACAACAGACACCCCCACACCGTGCAGACCACCCGATACTTTATATGAATTCTGGTCAAACTTACCTCCAGCGTGAAGCTGGGTCATAATAACCTGTGCCGCTGACACCCCCTCTTCAGGGTGCATATCTGTCGGAATACCGCGGCCATTATCACGAATAGTTGCCGAGCCATCAGCATTCAAAACAACGTTAATTTCATCACAGTGGCCCGCAAGCGATTCATCAATCGCATTATCGATCACTTCATAGACCATATGGTGCAGACCTGACCCGTCATCAGTATCACCAATATACATACCCGGACGCTTACGAACGGCGTCCAACCCTTTTAAAACTTTAATCGACCCAGCGCCGTATTCTGCTTGTTGTTCATCTGTCATAGCAGGTGCTTCATTACTCATTTATATCTCCAGATTTAATGCTAAAAAGTTTAGCATCTACCCCATCAAAAAGACAGCAAAAACCCTGTTTTTATCCACTTTTTTACCGAAACTCTTAAGCCGTAATTTTACCGTTATCGACACTCAAAAATTGCGTGTTTTTAGGTAAATTGCCAAAGATTTGTTTTTCTGTTCCTGTCATCCAAACTTGACCGCCCATCGCATCAAGAAGCTCATATAATTCATCGCGTCTTTTTGCATCAAAATGTGCAGCAATTTCATCCAATAGCAAAATAGGCATCATCTGCTTTTCTTCGCGCACCATTTGCGCATAAGCAAGAATAACCCCAACCAGAAGCGCTTTTTGCTCTCCTGTTGAACATTGGTCAGCGGGCATATTTTTCGCCAAATGTTGCACTCCAAAGTCTGTTTTATGCGGCCCTTCTTTTGCGCCGCCGCGAAATGAGTCTTCCTTGCGAGATCGCGCCAAAGATACCATAAAGCGTTCTTCAACTTGTGTTGCCGACAAACGTTGTTGCAATAATTGTTCTACAAAGCCAATTGCGTTTATCGTACCCATTGGGAAAGATTTTAAGATGCCGCTTTGAGAAAACTTCTGGGAGGCGGCATTGAGGCGATACACAAAATCCAAACGGCTTGCCGCAATAGCAACGGCTGTATCGGCCATATCACGCTCAAGTCCGTCTAGCCATGCCGGCTCTCCCTCACCATCTTGTAAAATTTTAGAACGTTGGCGCAGGGCATTTTCATATCGAGTAATACGGCCAGCATGCGCGCCGTCAAATGCCGTATATATCATACGGTCAAAAAAGCGGCGACGGTCACTACTCCCCCCGATAAAAAGTTGATCCATTTGCGGCGTCAACCAAAGAATTGCCAGATATTCATTCAACACAGATTGAGATTTACTATCCTCCCCCTTAATGCGGGTCAGGCGGCGACCTGTCGATGAGTCAAGGCTGACACTAATCGGCACATGACCATATTCGCCTTGTATTGTTGCCCCGACACCCCATGCATCAGAAGGAGACAAAGCGTCATGATGAACATTTTGCAACTCAACGGGTGAAGCCTTTCTGATACCGCGCCCAGGGCTAAGCATGCTCACAGCCTCTAGCACATTTGTTTTACCCGATCCATTCGGGCCAGTCAGCACAATGAATTGGTCACACAAGCCATCTAAATCCAGTGTTTCATAATTTCTGAAATTATTAAGTCTCAAAGACCGTAAATAAGACATGAAAGTAGTTTACACGAAAAGTGCTGTGATAACACAGCACTGATCTACGATTAAATTAATTTTAAGCAAGGGCGCAGACTACACGCGTAACGGCATAATCACATATAGCGAGGAGCTATCCGCCAGATCCTCAATAATGGTCGGCGAGGAGCTATCGGCCAAAACAACGCGGCATCCTTCACCCTCAATCTGGGATGTAATATCCAATAGATAGCGAGAGTTAAAGCCAATTTCCATCTCAACATTATCATTGGTAATGCTAACATCTTCGTTCGCTGAGCCTGCATCTGGAGAGTTCGCTGAAATCACCATGTTCTGGCCATTAACAGCCAGCTTCACAGCACGTGACTTGTCCGCTGTCATAATCGTCGCCACACGGTCAATTGCGGCACTGAATGCTTTTGGATTCAGCTCAATCACCTTGTCATTTCCTTGCGGGATTACCTTTTGGTAATCAGGGAATGTACCGTCAATCAATTTTGATGTCATGACAATATGGTCGAACGCAAAACGGATCTTGCTCGCTGATAGAGATATGCTAATCACATCTGCCGCATCTTCAACGAGCTTACGGATTTCACCAACTGTTTTACGTGGAATAATGATGCCAGGCATACCAGCCGCACTCTCAGGCAATGGCATTTCAAATTTTGCCAAGCGGTGGCCATCTGTTGCCACAGCACAAAGAAGGGCAACGCCGTCTTTTTCAATCGCATGTAAATAAATACCATTGAGATAATAACGTGTTTCTTCTGTCGACATCGCGAATTTTGTTTTATCAATAATCGCGCGCAAATCTGCCGCTGGTAGTGTGAATGTCACGTCCAGATTATCACTGCTGATATCAGGGAAATCAGAAATAGGCAAACAGCTCAATTTAAATACTGAACGACCCGCCTTAACAGTCATTGTTGACCCGCCCGGCTCAAGTGTCATTTCAACATCTGATCCATCAGGAAGTTTTCTAACGATATCATGAAGTGTCTGCGCAGGGGCTGTTGTTGTGCCTTCTTGTGCGATTTTCGCTGCCACAGATTCATTGATCTCAAGGTCCATATCTGTCGTTGTAAGCTTCAGTGCATCGCCAGATGCTTCCATCTTCACATTGGCCAAAATCGGAATAGTGTTTCTTCTCTCCACCACAGACTGAACATGGCTTAGCGCTCTCATCAAATCGGACCGATTAATCGTCAACTTCATCTTCTTATCCTTGTACCTTAAAATTTCGCGAAATTATAGCTCAATATAGCATAGACGCAGGGCAGGCCAAGGATTTTATGTATTTTTTAGAGAAGTTTTCCCGAAGATTGGTATCTTAAATATCAGGATATTGGGGTATAGCCAATTCGAGGCAGGGCTCTGGTCTCTAATTGAACAGAGCGCGGGCTGAATAGCACTTCTCTTTTGAGTGCGCCAATATCCGCCACCAACCCAAAACACTTTCTAGGCGCTTGGTTTTTATAATCTCTGCGTAAAATATTATTCATACCCCGAGAAAGAATTTTTGCCGTTCTTTTTTCTGTATTGGAGCTATCTAAATCAACGCCATGCCTAACAGCACTCGTTTTTCCAACTGTTCGCCATCCAGCCGCCTTGTCCGCTCTGGTATTTTCATCACCAGCTGCCCTCTTTCTTTCTCTCCGAGCAATATTAATATTAGCCTGTTCCTCACGTTGAATAACTTCCATCAAAGCTTGAGCCAATGAAACAGAGCGATCTTGTACAATTCTATGGATCGCCATTTCTCTGATACCGTCTTTGACATCAGACACATTATGATTTTGCATAGACGCAATTTTGCGTGCGACTTTGTCGAAATAAACATCAATTTTTTTGGTTGGACCAAACATGCATAACCCCTTTAAATATGGGGTTATATTACACAATATATTTAATTATGTCAAATGAATTACAGGTTACGCGGATCGTCAACCATGATGCCATGAAGCAAATCTTGTGGCTCAAGATCAGCAATCATCTTCTTAAGGCCTTCATCCGTAGACTCTTCCAGCTCTGTAAATACCCATGCGGCTATTTTAGTGTCTGGCAAATGTGATTTAATGCCCTTTGCAACACCTTCATTCAAAACAGGCTCACCAATGATGATATAGGCAGGATTTAAAGCCTGTACCTCTTCGCGTGCCAGATAATCTAAAGAAAAAGGCTCGTATACAGATTTACTGTCTTCGCCTTTCCACGGAAAGATGGCCGTGCGTTCTTGGTGCTCGAGCGCGAATATAAGGCCGAATTGGATATTCTCTGCCCATTTCGATAGCGCAAAGATCGCCGGATGGTTAAAAGAAGACACGATAAACTGATCTCTTTTCATCAGCCCCTGATCCTCAGCCCAGTCAATATCGGCCAGCACGGCTGAGCCCGTATTATCGCCTTTCAGTTCTAAATTCAGTATTTTGCTATCGTCATAATCTGATGCAATTTCGATCAGCTTTCTGAGCTCGGGGATAGTCGTACCGTCAATGAGGCGAAGCTCACGAATTTCATCCGCCAACATCTGGTCCAAACGGCGCCCACCGAGACGAGCCTTGCTTTCATTATCAAGATGCTCTTCCAGACAATATTCAACAGGCACTTGTACATATTTTGCCTCGTGAATGAGGAAAACAACACCGTCCTGCGAGATACACGCATCAGTTTCCAGCCCATCACCATATTTTAAAGCCAGCTTAAATGCATCATAACTATTTTGATAAGGCACCCCTTCTTTCGAAGAAATGACACCGCGATGTCCTAATTTTAACATGAATCGATTATATCATATTCAATAGAAAAAGCGCCCCGAAAGACGCTTTTTGTTTATTGTTATTTTAAAGGAGAAAATTCTCTGTCGCAGACAACGTGTCTAGCCTGTTGTTAGCGCGCGGCGCACTACATCCACATCATCTTGGAAGCCAGTATCTTCACCCATAAGCTCCTCAATTTTGCGGACAGCGTGCATCACTGTTGTGTGGTCACGGCCACCGAATTTACGGCCAATTTCTGGCAATGAGCGGCGTGTCAGACGCTTACACAAATACATAGCAACCTGTCTTGGACGGGCCACATTGCGAGCACGGCGCGCTGAATGCATATCCGCCATACGGATACCATAGTGCTCAGCCACCTTACGCTGTATCTCATCAATCGTAATACGGCGCTCTGACGCACGTAGAAGATCTGAGAGTACATTTTGTGTGCTTTCCAGTGTTACCGGTGATTTCATCAAACCGGCATGCGCAACGATACGGTTTAGCGCACCCTCAAGCTCACGAATGTTAGAGCTGATTTTATGGGCCAAAAATTCAATAACATTAGCAGGGATATCAGCATCTAGCGCCTCAGCTTTAGATTCCAAAATACCGCGACGAAGCTCATATGTAGAAGGCTGAAGGTCAGCAACCAAGCCCCATCCAAGACGTGAACGCAAACGCTCATCAATCGATGTAAGATCTGAAGGAGAGCGGTCCGCTGAAATAACGATTTGCTTATTCTGGTCAATCAGCGCGTTAAATGTATGGAAAAATTCTTCTTGTGTAGATTCCTTACCGCTCATGAACTGGATATCATCAATCATCAGCACATCAACTGAGCGGAAAAACTCTTTAAATGTCATGGTGTCTTCATATCGAAGGGCACGCACGAACTGGTACATGAACTTTTCAGCCGATAGATATACAACGCGTGCATCAGGATTAGTCTCCTTAATTGACCAAGCAATAGCGTGCATAAGGTGTGTTTTACCCAAGCCAACACCGCCGTGGATAAAGAGCGGATTAAACGGTACATTATCACTTTGCGCCACACGCTGAGCAGCCGCATGTGAAAGCGCATTCGGCTCACCCACGACGAAGCTATCAAAGGTGAAGCGTTGGTCTAGTGGAGAAGAATATGCTTCATGCAAATCCTCAACTTTCTTACCATTAATTGTAGATGTGCGTTCATTGGTATTCGCTGGCGCAGAATCAGAAAGGCCCTCATCGAACACAGAAACCTGCACCACTACAATCTCGAGACGTGTTACTTCCGCATTACGCTCTGTACAAAGAGATAGAATTTTTTCTTGGTAGTGGTTTTGAATCCAATCACGCATGAAACGTGTTGGTACGGACACTTCTAATGTCCCATGGTAATACGCTTGAAGGGTTAATGGCTTCAACCAGCTTCTAAATACAGCCTCCCCAAATTCACCGCGAAGCAATTCATATACAGAATTCCATAATGCTTTAATTTCAGCACTTGGCGCCAACGGTCCCGCCACCGTATTGCTATCTGCTGTATTTTTAGTCTCACCCTTTTCCATTTAGGCGTTCTCCCTTCTTCTTTACTAGTTAACTCACTCTATGTTTTCTTCACCACTATTACTCAGCTAAATTTAAGTAAAAAGAACCCCTTGGGCAAATAAAAGCCCAATAAAAACACTTAATACTTTCCAATTTTCGCCGAACGTAGAAAATATCAGGTAAAAACCATTTATCTATTCTCTACAAATAAACACTGACAGGTTAAAAACCTCTAAAACCAGCGTTATTTAAGACCGGGCCTTATCTTATTGGCCTATCCCTTTGATCCAAAAGGAAAAACCCTGTAACCCTTGAAAACAGTGGGTTTCAAGCCGTCCCCCCTGCTTCTTTTTATACACTAAAACAGATTTTTATTCATTGCAACCAAACTTTTTAAAAAAAATGAAAAAAGAAATAATCGTACAAAGAATTACTTCAAACAAGAAAAAGCGCAAGGTAATTACTACCTTTGCGCCTTTAAATACTTAACAATTATTTGAGAGAATTAGGCTTTAAGCGCCTTCACTCTAGCAGAAAGACGTGACATCTTTCTTGCGGCTGTGTTCTTCTTCAACACACCCTTTGAAACACCGCGATCAATTTCTGGCTGAGCCAATTTCAAAGCCGCTTCAGCTTCCGTAGCATTACCCGCTTCAAGAGCTAGGTCCACTTTCTTAACGAAAGTACGGATACGTGAACGACGGGCTGTGTTCGCCTCAGTCTTCTTGCGCGTTGTCAAAATTCTTTTTTTAGCTGACTTAATGTTTGCCATTTTTATTTCCTAAAGTCGTTTTTAAATTCTTTAATATCTTTACGTGCTTTGTAAAACACAGACCATGATACATACGGGAGAAATGGGTATGCTGTCAAGAAAAAATGGGGATAAAATTCGTTTTATTTTTTACCCGGCGTTAAAGTAAAAGTCACATACAAAACGCTATCCAGTTGTTGTGTATTGATTTTTATTGTTTCGCCTTCCAAAACATATTCTTGAAGCGTTTTTTTCGTCCATCCAAGCGCGGGCAGAGCGTCACCGTAAAACTTCAAAACATCAGCGCGCTTTAAAGACGGCGCGGCGGCGATAAGCTCAACAAAACGCCCTGATGGTTTATCAAAAATCATGCTCTCATCAAGACGCTCATACATACCCTGCATCAGCGGCAAATCCTCGATCACAGAAGAAAACTGCTCCGCCCGAACAGATGTGCCAGACAACAATACCACCACCATCAAAGCGGCGAGAAATAGGTAGGAACGACAAAGGCCAAAGATCTGCTTCATATTACGCTTTCTGACAAGCTGGGCAAAAGAATGTAGAACGGCCAGCTTGCACTATCCGTTGTACCGTGTTCGCCCCATTCTTGCAACGCGGACAAGGCACGCCCTCTTTGTCATACACAGCAAATTCGTGTTGGAAATACCCCATCTCGCCATCCGCTTTGCGATGATCACGCAAAGTGGAGCCACCAGATTCTATTGCCCTAAGCAATACAGACTTTACCGCCGCCGCTAAAGCCTCACATTCTTTCATATTCAGTGTGTTCCCACCGCGTAATGGGCTAATCTGCGCCTCATATAAAGCTTCGCAGGCATATATATTGCCGACACCAGCAACCACAGCCTGATCTAACAGTAACTGCTTAATCGGCGATTTCTTGGCGTTGATGCGTTCATATAACTCTGCGCTATTAAAATGGTTAGAAAGCGGCTCTGGCCCCATTTTCGCGAAAGGTGGATAATCTTCCAAGCGATCAACAAGGATCAGAAAGCCAAAACGGCGCGGGTCATGATAAACCAGCATTTTGCCATTGTTTAAATAGAATAAAGCGTGGTCATGCTTGCGCGGCGTATAGTTTTCTTTATCCGTAATGGTGAAAGAGCCAGACATGCCTAGATGCGCGATTAAATACAGCCCTTCAAGATCTATAACCAGATATTTGCCGCGTCGCGACAGGGAAAGTGCTTTTTTGCCTGATACACGGCCTATAAACTCAGCCCCAAATGGGTAGCGCAGATTATCACGGTTCAGCACAGCACGGTCTATCGACGCGCCTTGCCATATAGGTTCTAATCCACGCTTTACTGTTTCGACTTCCGGCAGTTCTGGCATGAATTCTACTCTCTTGCACCAAATAGAGCGCTTCCGACACGGATATGGGTTGCGCCCAGCGCAACAGCCTTTTCGTAATCACCAGACATCCCCATGGAAAGCGAAGAAACGCCAAGGCTCGCCGCCATTTTTTTCAAAAGCGCGAAATACAGCCCCGCTGGTTCATCTATTGGAGGAATGCACATAAGCCCTATGATATTAAGACTGCATTCCTTTGTACAATATTCATAAAATTCGTGGAGATCAGCAGGCATAATACCTGATTTTTGGTCTTCTTCGCCGATATTAACCTGAATAAAGCACGGTAGATCGCGCTTTTGTTTTTGCATTTCCGTCGCCAGCACTTTAGCAACCTTAGGGCGGTCTAATGTATGAATGACATCAAATAGAGCAACCGCCTCTGCGGCCTTATTACTTTGCAGGGGGCCAATAAGATGAAGCTCTAAGTCGTCACCATACTGAGTACGCCGCTTTTCCCAGCGTTGATAGGCTTCCTGAACACGGTTTTCGCCATAAACACGCTGTCCAAAGCTTAAAGCTTCTTCAATACGCTCTTCAGGCTGTTGCTTGCTGACGGCAATAAGTTTAGTCGCTTTCGGCAAAGCCTTCATTATCTCTTTAAAATTTTGAGCAATCATAGGAAAAGGGTATAGCAAACTAAGGGGCATTAGAAAAGTCACATAAAAAAAGAGGCGCCCGAAGGCGCCTCTTCTTAAATTCTTAAAATCTGTGTCAGATTAGAAGTTGATTTGTGTACCTAGTAGTACAGCTGTACCATCAACATCGCCTAGAGCACCAGCATTTTCGTGTTCAACATATTGAACAGAACCGCGGAATGTCATACCTGGGCCGTATTCATATACAACACCACCTGTATAACGGTTTGTGTCTAGGTTAGAAACACCCCATGTGTTATCTACGTTCATGTAAGATGCACCAAGTTTGAATGCACCAGCGTCGTAGTCAACACCAACAACAAGTGTTTCTTCGTCTTCAACTGTACCAGCTACTTCAGCTAGACCGTTGTTGTCCACTGTATAAACAACACCAAGACCGAAGCCAGCGAAGTCCATATCTAGACCAACGTTCCACTGTGTTTGGTCATCAAGACCAGCGCCGCCAGTTTCTTCCTGACCTTGTGTCCAGCCAGCACCGAATGCAAAGCCAACACCTTCGAAGTCACCTTCGTAACGACCAGCAACTTCAAAAACATCGCCTTGACCAGCGTTGTTGTCTAGGTTGTTACCACCGAAGTCAAGACCAGAAGATGGGTCTGGAGTATATGAAATACCACCTTGTAGACCAGCAACAACAGGTGTCAAGTAAGTAATCTTGTTACCGTAACCAGACGCGTTGTTTTCATAGTCAAGTGTCAAAGCACCATCAGCATCGTTAGCAATTGCGTTTGTGATCTGAGGTGTTGCCAAGTTAACCGCACCTAGAAGTGCTGTGTAGTTGAATGGTTGGATGAACTGACGGATACCATCAACGTTAGCATCTGCAGAAGGAGCAGCTACTTGTAGAAGGTAGTTAGCACCGTCTTCAGCACCAGCGTTGATGCGTCCCCAGCCACCTGAGAAGTACATGTATGATTCTTCGATACCACGGTTATCAGCTAGACCGTCGATTTCACCTTCCATGTGAACACCAACTGTCAGACCGTTGTCTAGAGTTGTTTCGCCACCAGCGTGCACTTCAGAGTGACGTAGTAGATCGAAAGCACGAACTTCGTTACCAGCTGTTTCGTCTTGATCAACGAAAGAAGCGTAACCTTTTACGAAACCGCCAAGTTCGATATCGATCTCAGCAGAAGCAGTGTTAGCAGCACCTGCAACAGCAAAAGCAGCAACACCTGCGAGTAGTAGTTTTTTCATGGTTTATCTCCTAAAATAATTTACCATTAATTTATACACCCTCCTTTCGATACCCGAAAAGAAGATAACCCACCATATTGGTGTCGCAGGGCTTTCGTCAATTCACACAATGTATCGTTCTGTAACATTTTTGTGAAACTGTTGCCAAAATGTCACATTCTTGCCATGAACATGCCTGAAATAAGGAAATAATCATATTGAGCGCGCCCTCATCTCGTGCTAAAAATCTATTAATAATCATATAAATAAAGGTGATAGACCCCATGAAAAAGATACTATTTGTTTTACCGCTTGCTGCCTTATTCGCTTTAAGCAACTGCTCTAGCCTTGAGACTGAAGCAAAATACCCGAACAGGAATGATGCGAACCAGGATGGTGATTTGTATGACGAACAAGAATCCATTTTCGGCGAAGATGGTTTTTGGGGCGCCGTCATGGAGAGCGAGCACAAAGCCAGCGATCCAACAAACACGCTGACTGTAAATAGCTATTTATGGCGGGCCAGCTTGGAAACGATCTCATTTATGCCACTTGATGGCGCGCCTGATCCTTTTGGCGGCGTGATTGTAACGGACTGGTATAATGCGCCAGAAACACCGAATGAGCGCAACAAGCTCAATATCATTATTACAGACAAACAGCTTCGCGCTGGCGGCCTGAAAGTATCTATGTTCAAACAAAGACGTGCGAGCGAGACCGCTGAGTGGAAAGATGTCGCTGTGAACCCTGAAGACACGCGCAAGATTGAAGATGCAATTTTGGCAAAAGCGCGTGAAATGAAAATCAATAGAGATATTAAATAAAAACCCAGATTTAAGGACCCTTATATATAATGACACGCTATAACGTTAAAGAAAGCGAAGCAAAATGGCGCCAAGCATGGCTTGACCAGAAATGTTTTGAGGTAACAGAAGACCCAGCCAAAGAAAAATACTATGTGCTGGCGATGCTTCCTTACCCTTCTGGCCGCATCCATGTTGGTCATGTGCGCAATTACTCTCTTTCTGATGTTATTGCGCGCTACCGCAAAGCCAGTGGCTATAATGTTATAAATCCTATGGGCTGGGATGCGTTCGGTCTGCCTGCTGAGAATGCAGCGCTGGAGAGAAAACGTCATCCAGCTGAATGGACCTATCATAATATTGAGGAAATGAAAGCACAGCTTTTAGGTATGGGTCTGGCGCTAGACTGGTCGCGCGAAGTCGCAACTTGTCATCCCGGCTATTATAAACATGAACAAAAGATGTTCCTTGATTTCTATGAAAAAGGGCTAGCCTATAAAAAAGAAAGTACAGTCAACTGGGACCCTGTCGATAATTGTGTTCTTGCAAATGAACAAGTTGTTGATGGTAAGGGTTGGCGCTCCGGTGCGCCTGTTGAGCGCTGCACGCTTAGTCAGTGGTTCTTGAAGATCACAGATTACGCAGACGAGCTTTTAGATGGCCTAAAAGAACTTGAAGGCGGCTGGCCTGAAAAAGTACGCATCATGCAAGAAAACTGGATTGGTAAGTCTCAGGGCTTGCAATTCAAATGGGATGTTAAAGGCACAGATGATACAATCGAAGTCTATACGACACGCCCGGATACATTCTTCGGGTCAAGTTTTATCGCGCTTTCTGCTGATCACCCAATGGCGAAAAAACTTGCAGGCGACAAACAAGGCTTTGATGCTTTTGTTAAAGAATGTAATGCGATGGGCACCTCTGAAACAGCCCTTGAAAAGGCTGAGAAGCTTGGCTTTGACACAGGCTATACAGCAACGCATCCCTTACTTGGTGGCAAAGAACTTCCTATATATGTCGCAAACTTTATTCTGATGGACTATGGAACNGGNGCTATATACGGCGTGCCTGCCCATGACCAACGCGACTTCGATTTTGCTAAGAAATATGACCTACCCATCACGCAGGTTATTGATGGCTCAGACGAGTTGCCCCACACGGGCGAGGGTCAGGTTATAAATTCTGACTTCCTCAATGGCCTGAGCATCCCTGAAGCTAAAGCGGAAATGATCAAACGCGTTGAAGCGCTGGGCACTGGCTTTGGTACGACACAATATCGCCTTCGCGACTGGGGCATTAGCCGCCAGCGCTACTGGGGCTGTCCTGTGCCTATTATATATTGTGATGACTGCGGCACCGTACCTGTGCCTGATAACCAACTTCCTGTTGAGCTTCCTGAAGATGTCACTTTTGATAAGCCAGGCAATCCGCTGGATCACCACCCAACATGGAAACAGACAAGCTGTCCAAAATGCGGCAAGGATGCAACACGTGAAACAGATACTTTTGATACATTCTTTGAAAGTAGCTGGTATCAGTTCCGCTATTGTGACCCGCGCAATGAAGATAAAGGCTTTGCGAAGGAAAAATCTGATTACTGGATGCCTGTCGACCAGTATATCGGCGGTGTTGAGCATGCTGTTTTGCACTTACTCTATGCACGCTTTTTCACTCGCGCCCTTTCTGATTGCGGCTATACAAATGTAAAAGAGCCCTTTAAAGCCTTGTTTACACAAGGCATGGTAAACCACGTAACTTACCAAAATGAGAAGGGCGAGTGGCTATATCCAACCGAGGTCATGCAAAATGAAAAAGGTGATTTTGTCACTGTTGAAGGAAGCGACCCCGTTAAAGTGGGCCGCGTTCAAAAAATGTCCAAATCGAAGCGTAATACAATTGACCCGCAAGACATTTTGGACACCTATGGATCGGACGCCGCGCGCCTCTTCGTGCTCTCAGATTCCCCGCCCGAACGTGATCTGGAATGGACAGAAAGCGGCCTCGAAGGTGCATGGCGCTATATTGGCCGTGTTTACCGCATGGTGATCGAAGCGATTGATACCATTGGCACAGAAAAGTCTATTATGCCGAATGCCCTATCCGAAACGGATAAAAATATGCGTATGCTGGTTCACCAATCCATCAAATATGTAGCCGATGATATCGAAAAATTTCACATGAATAAGGCTGTCGCTCGTATTCGTGAGCTTTCAAACACGATTGAAAAAACATCCGGTGATTTGGATAAAGCCGTTTTACGCGAAGCGTGTACAAACTTTGTTCAGCTTCTTGCGCCTTTCGCGCCGCATGTTGCCGAAGAATTATGGTCTGCTCTAGGCAACGAAGCGCTGGTCGTTGAAGAAAAATGGCCAGATTATGATGAAAGCTTATTGCAATCAGACGAACTCACCATCGCGGTTCAGGTCAATGGTAAAATGCGTGCAACGATTAATTTGCCGCGCGATTGCGACAAAGATCTGGCCGAAAAAACAGCGTTGAATGACGAGAATGTCGTAAAGTTCACCGAAGGCAAAGAAATCCGCAAAGTCATTGTCGTCCCCAATAAGATTGTCAATGTGGTTGTGGCGGGGTAAGCTAGGCTCATGAGAAATAAAAATTACGTCTTCACCATTGCAACGGCTTTCCTTTTAACGCTGGGTGCGTGCGGATTTTCACCTGTTTACAACAGTAATACAGGTGTTGAGAGCGTTACCGTGAAGCAAGCTTTTTCTTATGTCGACATTGCCCCGATTCCGAATAAAATTGGCGTTGATTTACGCAATGAGCTTCTTGATATGCTCCACGTTAGCACAGGCCAATCTGTGCCACATTTCACATTAGTGGTCAAAACGCCCAGTGAACATATCAAACAAACAGGTATAGATCGTGATGCGACCACAACACGTGAACAATTACGTTTGAAAACAAGTGCCAAACTCATATCCAAAGATACTGGCCGCGTTTTGTTTGATCGTGATTTTGTTTCTTTAACAAATTACAACATTTTGCCCTCTGAATATTCAACACTCATTGCGCAAGAAGACGCGCGAGACCGCGCAATGCGCCAGATTGCTGATGATATAAAGACGCATCTCGCACTCTATTTCTCAAACAATGATCTTGCCGGCAGTCAGTAGGGAAGGATAGGCCGCGCCATGAAACTTGCTTTTCGTGATATTGAGCCTTTTGTTAACAAGCCAAATCCGCAGGCGCGCGCTATTTTAATCTATGGGCCGGATGATGGGTTGATGCGTGAGCGCACAAAGAAAATTGCTGGCACAATTACAGACGATCTCAATGATCCTTTTAATGCCGCCACCTTAAAAGGAAGTGACTTGGCCGAAAACCCAGGTGCTTTAGGCGATGAAGCACATGCCATGTCAATGATGGGCGGTGCCCGTGTTGTTATGGTTTACGATGCGTCAGACAAAAACACGGCTGGCCTAAAATCATATTTGGAAAATCCATCACAAGATAATCTTGTCATTTTACAAGGAGGTGACCTTGGCCCAAGATCCAGTCTGCGCACACTTTTCGAAAAAAGCGATGTCGCCGCCGCGCTTCCTTGTTATGTCATGGAGGGTCATGCCCTCACCGATGCTATCCAAACCAGCTTAAGCGCTGCGGGTCTTCGCATTGACCCGGATGCATTAAATTATTTAAGCCAGAATCTGGTCGGCGATTATGCACAAATGCGTTCGGAAATCGAGAAACTAATCACCTATATTGGCCCTGTAAAAAAGCAAATTTCTTTGGAAGACGCGATGAATAATACAGGCGCTCTTTCTGAGCAAAAACTAGATGCCTTGGTTTATGCCTGTGCAGGCGGCAACAACAAAGAGGCTGAACAATTATTGCAAGGACTCTTATCCGAAGGGGCCGCAGGCGTTTTAATCATGCGCGCTTTGCAAAACCATTTTCGCAAATTACTCTTTGTGCAATTACAATGCGATCAAGGCATGCAACAGCTTCAAGCGATTAAATCTTTGCGCCCACCTTTGTTCTTTAAGCTCGAAAATTCATTCAAAGCACAATTAAGCAAGTGGCCATCGAAAAAAATAACGGCTGTTCTCGCGAAGCTGAGTGACCTAGAGGCCGACTTAAAGAGCTCAGCTAGCCCAGAATCGCTATTACTGCAAAGATCGATTTTCGGTCTCACGCAAATGGCACGCTAACATATTGATATATTTATGTTTTTAAGATAATTCAAAACCACGCATGGCTTTGTGTATATTGGCTTTTCGGGCCTCACCAACAGGGTGTGTATGACATAGCGCACGGATATTTCTATAAACAGGCGTTTTATCCCATGCCGGCGTCGCGTCGATTTTTTCCAAAGCACTGAATAATGACTGCGGATTTTTTGTATAACGCACAGCCATACGGTCTGCTCTTCGTTCACATACACGGGAGTAAGCATTAGCAAAGAATTTTGTTGCCGCATAGGACGCAGCAAAAATAGAGATCACTGGTAACAGAGTAGAGGCCGCACTAAGCCCTATAAAAGCACCAACAGCAGAAAAACCTATACTGCCAAACAATCCTGTTTTATTTACGCCATTCAAAATGCCGAAATAAGCTTTGGTTCGGAGATCTCTGTTTTTAGCATGCGCCATCTCATGTGCAATCAGAACATCGAATTCTTCTGGCGTTGCCTGTTCTATGAATTTCTCTCCTGCCGCGATAATATACGATGCGGCATGCGCATTCTTGCTATGCTTGTCTTCCCCAGTCATTTTCCGGTAGGTCATATTACGGCCTACATCAAAATCATCATAAATCTTTTCGACCCTTTTTTCATGGGGGCAATAATCTTCTCCTAAACAACATGTTTCAAATTTAGGGGGATCAGCCTCCATAAGCGCTGTCAGCCAGACAGCATTTAAAACAACACTACCGACCAG
The DNA here is from genome assembly GCA_002710775.1 of Micavibrio sp. Classification (GTDB taxonomy): domain Bacteria; phylum Pseudomonadota; class Alphaproteobacteria; order Micavibrionales; family UBA9664; genus UBA9664. Next base: position 37,045 of record PALX01000024.1, read on the forward strand.
AAGTTCGGCCCATAGCGGAAAATGTGAAAGGATCTCTCCTATATGAGGTTCCGCCATATTGATAGCCAGTATCGTTGTTGCCATAGACGCAACCCCATAGGCGGCTAACGCAAAAACATCTTTGACACGTTCAAAAACAGTATCATTTTCAAATTTATAGGGTGATGTATGTGAATGCGGACTCATAGCCATTCCGTCTTTATACAGGAAAGCTCACCAAATTACAAATTATGTAAATAATTGGAGTATATTAGGCTTTTTTGCTTAGGCGGTGCAGGAAATCATCCAACTGGTCAAAATCATTATAATGAACAATCAGCTTGCCGCCTTTCTTTCCAATGGTAATTTCTACCTTCGTACCAAGACGGCTCGACATTTCTTCTTCTAAGGCCAATGTATCAACGTCCTTAGCCGCGGCTTTGGCTTTCGACTTTGATGTTGGTTTCCCTGATTTGGCAAGCTTTTCCGCTTCACGTACAGACAAATCACTACCAACAATTTGCTCGGCCAAACCTTCGGGATCTTCACTGCCAAGCAAAGCCCGTGCATGGCCAGCTGTAATCTTTCCTGCCAAAACATACGCCTTCACCCCATCAGGCAAATTAAGCAAACGCATAGTATTAGCAATATGTGGGCGTGATTTTCCTAAAGATGCCGCCAAAGATTCCTGCGTATGATCAAACTCTTCCATAAGTTGCTTGTACGCGTCAGCCTCCTCCAATGGATTGAGATCTTCACGTTGTAAATTCTCGATCAGCGCAACTTCAAGTGTTGTTGCATCATCAAAGTTTTTAATAACAACAGGGACTTCATAAATACCAGCCTTTTGAGAAGCGCGCCAACGGCGTTCACCGGCAATGATTTCATACTGTGCGCCAGAAGCTGTTTCTTCCGCTAACTTTCTGACGAGTAAAGGTTGCAAAACACCATGTTTGGCGATGGATTCCGCTAATTCCTCAATCGCACCTGGGGTGAACTCTTTACGAGGCTGATACTGCCCCGGTGTTAAACTTTCAATCGGTAAATAGTCACGTTTAGAACCAAGCACAGAAGACGCGCTCTCTTTGCCCGCACCTTCATCCACACCTGATTGTGGCAACACATCTTCGTCATCTTCAAAAAGAGCCGATAATCCACGGCCTAAGCCACGTGATTTTGGATTTCTTTTCTCCTCTTCCATCTGTATTTCCTTTATTTATATCAAATAGTTATGCTTTAAGCCGCGCTTTTTTCTGCTTCATCCGTATGGGCGTTTGCAGACATACGGATACGCGTACGCTCTTGCTTCAAAACTTCTTTCGCCAAAGCGATATAAGCCTGTGATCCAGCGCAACTCATATCATAAACAATCGCTGGCAAACCATAGCTGGGCGCTTCTGAAATACGTACATTACGCGGAATAACTGTCTTATAGACTTTATCGCCGAAATATTCGCGCACATCCTCAGCCACCATTTTTGATAGATTGTTACGGCTATCAAACATCGTCAAGACAACACCCTGAATTTCCAGATCTTCATTAAAATGCTTCTTCACACGCTCAATTGTTTTAATAAGCTGGCTTAAGCCTTCCAACGCATAAAATTCGCATTGCAACGGCACGATCACTGAATCTGCTGCTACCAAAGCATTCAGTGTCGTAAGGGACAAAGAAGGCGGGCAGTCAATAACCACATAGTCATATCGGTCTGCACTCGGCGCTCTTAAGGCTTCACGCAGTTTAAACTCACGGCGCTTTTCCTGTACAAGCTCGATCTCCGCACCGGAAAGGTGCATTGATGATGGCACGATTTTTAAGCCTGGCACTTTTGTATCATGCACAACTTCGGACAATGATAAATCACCAAAAAGAAGCTCATAAGCACTACGATCACGCTCTGAGCGGCCAATAGAAAGCCCTGTAGAGGCATTACCTTGCGCATCGAGATCAACCAACAAAACTTTTTTCCCGACGGCGGCTAATGAGGTTGCCAAATTAACCGACGTTGTTGTCTTGCCAACCCCGCCTTTTTGATTAGCAATAGCAATAATTTTTGAATCAGATGTTGAGCCAGACACAGATGGCGTCTTCACCCATTTTTGTATTTCATTATTCTTGGACATGTATCTTTTCTAGCGCAGAAATGGAAAAACTGCACGAAAAATCGTATTCTATGCAAAGCCTGACTGTGGAAAATATAAAAACAGAGAGACGCGTTATTGGTAGACAGGATCCTCGATCTGCACACTCAAAACAACACCTTCTTCACTAACAGCGCTTGGGAACACCTCATAAGAGAAGTCAAAATCACGTTTAGCCATCCCAACCTCTTCCTCATAAGCCTGCCCCTTTAAAAACAAGCCTCTTGTAGCGTTATAGCCATGCATATGACCCATTAGTTTCTGCAAGTTCGCCAGCGCCCGCGCTGTCACAAAATCCACACGCATCTTCTGGTATGTTTTTTCAATACGCTCATTCACAATCTTCACTGGCGTGTTTGTTTCACGTGAAACAGTCTTAAGAAATTCGCATTTTTTGGCATCTGAATCCACCAAATAGACGGTTAAATCAGGTCTTAACATAGCAAGTACCATGCCCGGGAAACCAGCGCCCGTCCCTATATCCGCCAAAGATTCAACGTCATCAGGTATATACTTTAATAACTGCACCGAATCTAAGAAATGACGCTGCCACGCACTATCCACAGTCGATGGGCCGATCAGATTGATACTTTCCTGCCATTTTAAAAGAAGTTTGCGATATTGCTGGAGTTTTTCGAGTATTTCCGCTGGGATATCCATTAGGCCGCGTCCTGATTTTTTAGTCTTTTTGTGTATTTCAACAACGATACTATAGCCGATGGCGTAATGCCAGCAATTCGGGATGCTGCCCCCAAAGTTTCTGGGCGGACCGCTTCTAGCTTTTGGCATATCTCATTCGAAAGCGACCCAATCGCCCTATAATCCATATCTTTAGGCAAAGTCAGGTTCTCATCCTTGCGGAAAGATTCTATATCCACCTGCTGACGATCCAGATACCCAGCATAAAGCGCATCAATCTCGATTTGCTCGGCAATTTCAGGCTTAATATCCGCAAGCTCTGGCCATATCTGCACCAAATCAGCAAAAGCGATATTTGGATAGCGCAGCAGGTCAAAAGCGCTTCGGCGCTGGCCATCTTGATTAATATTAAGGCCCATTTTCTTTAGGCTTGTTGGCGTTTCATTCAGCGCATGCATCATAACGCGCGCCGCTTCTAACTCTTCCTTCTTCGCTTGCCACAACGCAATGCGAGCCTCACTGGCACAGCCAAGCGCTATCGCTTTATCCGTCAAGCGTTGGTCAGCGTTATCAGCGCGCAAAGTTAAGCGGTATTCGGCGCGGCTCGTAAACATACGATAAGGCTCAGGCGCGCCGTGAGTGATAAGATCATCAATCAAAACACCGATATATGCATCAGCACGATCCA
>PALX01000025.1 GCA_002710775.1 Micavibrio sp.
ATGTATGGCAAGGTGGCCGAGGTTGGTATACCAATCTCAATTTATGGCCCCGTCGGTAACCATAAAGACTTGTTGCCTTATTTGGTGCGCCGCTTGCTAGAAAATGGTGCCAATTCGTCTTTCATTAATCAGATTTATGATGAAGATTTACCTGTTAGCGAAATTGTCAAAGACCCGATAGAAAATGCACTAAGCCATGATAGTAAAAGACATACGCGCATCCCTCTACCAAAAGATATTTACCAGCCTGACCGCGATAACTCACGCGGCATAGACTTAACAAGCGATGAGGCTGTTGCTGCGCTGTATAAAAAAATGGACAAGACGATCCAGCATATGCCTAAAGCGGCAAAAGATAGCACAGCAAAAGATGTTGATGCGGCTTTTGTCCGGGCGAAGAAGGCTTTTGACGCGTGGGATAAAACGCCAGCCACTGAGCGGGCGGCGATTTTGAGCCGCGCCGGAGATTTATTTGAAAAGCATATGGAACACCTTATGGGCGTTTGTGTTGTTGAAGCTGGCAAGAACCTGCCCGATTCTGTGGCTGAAATCCGTGAGGCTGTTGAATTTGCGCATTACTACGCCAAGCGTGGTTTGGAAGATTTTGGCGGTTATACAGAACTCGCCGGACCAACGGGGGAGAGAAATATTTACCGCATGCGCGGACGCGGCGTGTTTGTTTGTATATCCCCTTGGAATTTTCCGCATGCTATTTTTGCGGGTCAGATTTTAGCGGCCTTAATGGCAGGAAATTGTGTCATTGCCAAAGCGGCGGAACAGACGCCGATCATTGCACAAGAAACAGTGCGCTTGATGCATGAGGCAGGTGTGCCAAAAGATGTTCTTATTTTGCTCAAAGGCGATGGCAAGCTTGGCGCACAATTAACGGCTCACCCTGATGTAGCGGGTGTGGCCTTTACCGGATCAACCGAAGCGGCGAAATCTATTAACCGGGCACTCGCGGCCAAAGATGGGCCGATTGTACCGCTCATTGCTGAAACGGGCGGACAGAATGCGATGATTGTTGATAGCACGGCCTTGCCTGAACAAGTGGTTGATGATGCGCTATTATCGGGTTTCGGATCGGCGGGTCAGCGTTGTTCAGCGCTTCGTTTGCTTTGCTTACAAGAAGATACGGCTGATACGATTATCACCATGATGGTTCAGGCGATGGATCATTTTACTGTCGGCGACCCTTATTATTTATCGTCTGATATTGGCCCTGTGATTGATATGGATGCGCATGACATTCTAACAAAACATAAACGCCGTCTTGAAAAGGAAGCAAAGATTTTAAAAATCTGCCCGAATGTGCCAAAGACGACAAAAGATAAATGCTATTTCGCCCCGATTTTGGCTGAGATCGATGATATCAGTTTTATGGAGCGCGAAGTCTTTGGCCCTGTGATCCATGTTTTGCGTTATAAGGCAAAAGACCGCATGAAGCTGATAGAAAAGATTAACGGCTTGGGCTATGGCCTGACCTTTGGCTTTCATTCTCGTATCGTTGAACAAGCCAATAATATTGCCGATCATGTTCGTGTTGGGAATGTCTATGTGAACCGCTCCATGACAGGCGCTGTGGTCGGGGTTCAGCCCTTTGGTGGGCAGGGGTTGTCGGGTACAGGCCCTAAGGCTGGCGGCCCGAACTATCTTAAACGCTTTGCCTGTGAGCAATCTGTCTCTATCGATACAACGGCAGCGGGCGGCAATACGACTCTGGTCAGCTTGCGGGAGACATGATAAAAATATTTGCATGAAAGTTTTACTTATTGGATCAGGGGGTAGAGAGCATGCGTTGGCATGGAAGATCGCCCAATCGCCGTTTCTGAGCCAGCTTATTTGTGCGCCGGGAAATCCGGGTACGGCCAGCTTAGACAAAACAGAAAATATAGATATTAAAGCCAATGACATTGATGGTCTGGTGTCTTATGCGGCGGGTAATGATATTGACCTCGTCGTTGTCGGGCCGGAAGAACCTCTTGTACTAGGCATTACCGATAGAATGAAAGAAGCGGGGATCAAAGTATTCGGCCCTTCGAAGGCGGCGAGCCAACTGGAAGGGTCAAAAGCCTTTATGAAAGACTTGCTGGCCAAGGCTGGTGTGCCGACAGCCTTCTATGGCCGCTTTACGGATATTGAAACAGCGACACAGTTTATTAAAGAAAACGGCGCGCCGATTGTAGTGAAGACCGATGGTCTTGCCGCAGGGAAAGGCGTAATAATTTGTGAGACGGAAGAAGATGCTGTCCAAGCGGCGACTGATATGCTCTCCGGTACATCTTTCGGTGATGCGGGGGCGGAAGTTGTTATCGAGGAATTCTTAGAGGGCGAAGAGATTAGCTTTTTCGCGCTTTGCGATGGTCAGACTGTTTTGCCTTTAACATCCGCGCAGGATCATAAGCGCGCCTTTGATAATGATGAAGGTCCCAATACAGGGGGGATGGGTGCGTATTCGCCGGCCCATGTCATGACAAACCGCATCGAAGAAATCATCATTCGTGATCACCTCGAGCCAACGCTTAAGACAATGGCGGCAGAAGGATACCCGTTTACGGGTGTTCTTTTTGCAGGACTAATGTTGACGAAGGATGGACCAAAAATGCTCGAATATAATATTCGTTTTGGCGACCCTGAGTGTCAGGCGCTCATGCTCCGCATGGAAGGCGATTTGCTGGATATTTTGGATAAAGCGGCTGAAACGCGATTGAGCGAAGTGCTGACCGATATTTCGTGGTCAAAAGATCCGTCTATTTGTGTGGTGATGGCGACAAAGGGATATCCTGGGCCATATCAAAAGGGGAGTGTTATACAGGGACTCTCCCAAATCAAAGCCGCACAAGTTTTCCATGCGGGGACAGCACTGGATGATAAAGGTAATTTACTGGCTGTCGGCGGGCGTGTCTTGAATGTTTGTGCTAAAGCCGATGATTTAGAACGAGCCAGAGATAGAGCTTATAGCGCGCTAAAGCAAATAGACTGGCCCGATGGATTTTACCGTAAAGATATAGGCTGGCGTGCTTTTTGCAAAGAACAGAAGGCTTCATAATAACCATTAAGGTAAGAGATTAGACCGTATGAACCGTCAACAACGCCGCGCACAACAAAAAGCCAATAAAGCCAAGGGGATTAATAATCCTCAAGCTCATCAATATTTCCAGCAAGGGATCCAATTTGCACAGGCCGGAAATATGAACGGCGCTTATCTGTCCTTTGATAAGGCGCGTAAAGAGGACCCTAAAAACCCTGATTATCATGCCGCGACAGGCCAAATATCGCTGAGATTAGCCCCGCAAAAAGATGCTTTTTTGAACGCCTTTCATGCATTTTATGCCGCGCATAAATTAAGACCGCGCGAAGAGGCTTATATGATTAATATGGCGGCGGCGTGCAAGGGACTTCGTTTGACAGGATTTTACGAGGATGTGAAAGCAGGGATTATTGCCTGTCTTAATCAGAGCCGTATTAACGCGCAGTCTCTAATCGCGCCATGGTTTGACACCATTACATGCGATCCTGAGTTAAAGATTTTAATTAACCCTGATGATGTTGATGTAGAAGGGCTAAAAAAAATAGCGTCAGATTCTTTCATCATTAAAGGACTATGGCGCATGATGACCAACGCGCCTGAGATGGAAGTGTGGCTGAAGACACTTCGTCGTTACGCTCTTGATTATGCTTTAGAGAATGAAGCGGCGGATGAAATGACGGCTCTAATCTCGGCAATAGGCGCGCATTGTTTCCTCAATGAATATGTTTTTTCGGAAAACGAGGAAGAAAATAAAGCGTATGAAGCAATTAGATCGAAACTGGCTGATGGTGTAGGGGGTAAAGCAAACCTTGTTGCCGCTTATGCGATGTATAATCCACTTTTGACTTTAGCGCAGTCTGATGAGATTGAGGAGCAATATAAAAAAGGACCGCTCTCAGCGCTGGTAAAACAACAAATATCAACGCCAAAAGAAGAGCAGCGGATTAAAGAAACGATTCCCGCTATCGGTAATATCGAGAATGAAACATCTAAAGATGTGCGGGCGATGTATGAGCAAAACCCTTATCCGCGCTGGGATTCGATTGCGTCTACCACAAAGCCGACACGTCTAAAAGATATGAAATATCTGGTGGCGGGGTGCGGGACGGGCTTGCCTGTCGCCGCGGCGGCGCAGACATTCCCCGCGACTAAAATTACTGGCATTGATATGAGCCTGACTTCGATGGCTTACGCTAAACGAAAAGCGCAATCCATGGGACTGAATAATGTTGAGTTCAAGCAGATTGATATTCTCAATCTGGCTGAGCTAGATGAGAGGTTTGATTTCATAGAATGTGGCGGCGTCCTTCACCATATGAAAGACCCGATGGCGGGATGGGCGGCGCTGAAATCAGTTCTGGCCCCTGGTGGGCGTATGTTTATTGCGCTTTACGGTAAACGCGCCCGCAAAGATATCTTCGCAGGGCAGGACCTTGTCAAAGAAATGGGGCTAGGCTCGTCACTAGAAGACATTCGTGCATTCAGAGAGAAACTGTTTAGTCTGCCTGAGGACCACCCTGCTAAACCTGTATTGAAACAACTCGATTTTTATTCAACATCGAATTTGCGCGATTTGTGTTTCCACATCCAAGAGCGCAGTTATGATCTGCACGAGATTAAAGAAGCCTTAGATGAACTCGGGCTTGTATGTATGGGGCTAGTGCCCGCCCTCCCAGGTATTACGGATTTATATAAAAGAACATATCCTGACGATCCGGCTATGAAAAATCTGGACCACTGGATTGAGCTTGAAGATAAGCGTCCGGATATTGCCATTGGCATGTATAAATTCTTCTGTGCCGCTCAAGGGGAAGAAGATGTTCACAATCCATCCGTTGAAGAGCTAAAAGCAATCAACCTTGTTTCAGCGTAGGGTTTTACTGTCGGCTTTATGTCATAAAAAATTGTAAATTCCCCCTATTCACACAAGGGGCAATTCGGCTATGTTTATGAGATGAATTCAAATGTGACAGCGCACTTAAGTAAACGTCTCGTCTATAAAAAAGGAGATTACATCTTCAAAAAAGGCGATCCGAGAGACGATGCTTATATTATTGTCGAAGGCTCTGTTGCCATTATCACAACGGCTTTGTCGGGTGCTGAAGAAGTAGGATCAATGCTATCCGCCGGTGATATTTTCGGCGAAATGGCGTTGATGGAACAAGGAGAGCGCACTGCTGCTGCGCGTGCCGTGGCTGATACGGAAGTATATGCGATTTCCCGCGAAGTGATCAAAGAGCGTATGGCGGGGATGGACCCTGTGATCTCAACATTGTTTGCGCTTCTTGTTGATCGTTACAGAAAAACAAGAATTTATATCCCTGAATCTGCCGAACTACCTGACCCTGAGCGTGTCGTTCAACACCTCAAAGAAATGGCAGGGAAAGACCGCGGTGAAGGCGCGCCCGTACCAAAAGAGTCTGATGATCCACTACCGGAAATATTGGAAGGCCTAAGACCGAATGGCCAAGATGCGATTGAAGAACTTGGCATGGAGCAAAAGATCAGTGATGGCCTAAAATATGGTGAGTTTGTACCGTGGCTTCAGCCAATCTTGGATCTGGCGAGTGAAGAAATTGTTGGCTTTGAGGCTTTGGCTAGGTGGGAAAAGAAAGATGGCACGATTGTTATGCCCTACGAATTTATCCCGGCGGCAGAGCGTTTGAACATGGTGCAGCATATTGACTATTCTATCTTTGATCATATGTGCGCGACCATTCGCCGTTGTATGGATGAGAGCGCTTTTGGCAATGGGCCATTCATCAGTGTGAATCTATCTGGTGTCCATTTTACCGATGAGGCTGTTGTCGGCGTACTCAGAGAAACGTTGGAAGAACACAAAATTCCGCCTAAATATATCAAATTCGAGATTACTGAAAGCGCGCTGATGACAGACTCAAAGAACGCGCAGATCATTCTTTCCAAGCTGAAAGACCTTGGCGTTGGTATCGCGCTAGATGACTTTGGAACGGGCTATTCCTCACTGAACTACCTGCATAAATTTCCAATTGATACGATCAAAATTGACCGTTCATTTGTTTCACAAATTACAAATGAAAAGCGAAGCATGGATATCATTAAAGCGATTGTCGCGATGGCTGATAGCTTCAAGATTGATGTTGTGGCTGAAGGCATTGAGAAAAAAGTGGAAATGCAACTTCTGGAATCTGTCGGATGCCAAATGGGTCAGGGGTATTATTTCGGACGCCCAGCACCGCAAAAAGAGGCACTAAAGCTATTGCGTGACCGCTAGGTTTCTATTCTAACGTTTATCTATAAAAAATTTGCGCAGTAGGTCGACGCAGGCTTGTTCTTCTATACCGCTATAAACGTCGGGTGCGTGGTGGCATGTGCTTTGCGTGTATATTTTAGGGCCGTGATCGACGCCGCCGCCTTTGGGGTCATAGGCACCGAAATATAACCTGCGGATACGGGCAAAGGAAATAGCAGTCGCGCACATCGGGCAGGGTTCAAGCGTTACATAGAGGTCACATTCAGGCAGTCGCACATCACCAAGTTTCTCTGCGCCTTCACGGATTACAAGCATTTCGGCATGAGCGGTGGGGTCTTTTAAGGTCTCGCAGCGATTGCCGGCAGCGGCAAGAATCTCACCGTCTTTATGTACGAGTACAGCCCCAATCGGCACTTCATCACGTGCGGCGGCTTTTTCGGCTTCTTTAATGGCAAGGCGCATATAGTCCATAAACTGGACTATAGCGATCTTTTATTCCACGGCACAATAGAAAATGCCGCATGGGGGGTAACCATACGGCATGTAACATAGAGTAAGTTTCCTGTTAAAAAGAAACTTTAGAGTGATTCTTAATTTTAAGCGGCGCTTTCAGCCCAGGCCTTAAGGTCATCTTTTGACATGCCACCAACTTTGGTTTCAGAGACTTCACCGCCTTTGAATACCATGAATGTTGGAATGCCGCGTACGCCGTATTTTGTTGGGGCGTTGGGGCTTTCATCAATATTAACCTTAACGACTTTAACTTTGCCTTCCATTTCGCCGGCAAGTTCGTCAATTAGTGGGCTCATCGCTTTACAAGGGCCACACCATTCTGCCCAAAAATCAACGATTACGGGTGTGTCTGAATTAATTACTTCCGCTTCAAAATTATCATCATTTACAGCAATGCTTGTCATTTTCTTATCCTTTTTTATGTAACACTATTCATATAAGTCGATTCGCACGACGGGTTCAAAAAGTTACACTAAATTAAATAGGCTTTTTCACAATTAAGGCAAGAATCTGTGGAGTTTCTCGAATTTTGTGCCTATTAAAGGCCTTCAAGCGCCATTAAATTTGGCCCGTCTGTCCAAAGTAAATAAGCTTTAACCGCACGGTTTGGATAAATGTTTTGTAAGGCATTCGCGTAGGCGCGCATCTGTTTGATATAGATATCAGGTATATCCTCTGGTTTTTTGGGTGAGGGGCGGTTGGTTTTATAATCAATGATCCAAATGGCATCTTCGGCAATATAAAGGCGGTCAATTTGACCCGAGAGAACTTTACCATCCATTAGCCCAGTTACGGGCACTTCGGCGTGAGATTCAGGACCAAAAAGTGCGGCATAGTCCGGATTGTCTAATATGTTGAGTGTTTCTTTCAAAATAGAATGGCGCATATGATCGGGTAAGTCATGCGCGTTTTTCTCTAGCCATCGGCGCGCTGTTTCCGGTTGCTTGTCATGGGGAATGTCAGGCAGGAATTGCAATAATGTATGGGTAACATTACCGCGTCTGAAACGATGAGGATCGTCCTTGTTGAGCGGTGAGAAAATATGTGGCTCTGCTTCCGAAGGTTTCGATGGTGTCAGCGGTCTGGGCGGATCTGGCTCTTCTGGCATAGAGGTGTTGGCCCATATGGGTAAATCTTTGTCTGCTTGAGTTTTTTGTGTCTGGGCATTTTCTGTATCTTTGTCTGCACGGTCAGGCGCTGTGTCTTTATCGCGCGGTCTGGATAAAACATAAGAGACGCCTTCACTCAAAGAGACTCCATCTGGTGTTTCGCATTCAAAGCTTTCTTCTTGTGTTTCGTCTAAAGCCCGCAAACCGCTTTTAATATCGTGATACCAGTTTGTGTAGCCGTCATGTTTTTTGACACCGCCAATATACAGTTCGTCTTCGGCGCGTGTCATGGCAACATAAAGCAAGCGGTCATATTCTTTATCTTCTGTCTCACCGATACGGTCTTTGGCCATGGTATAAATTTCAGGCTCTATATCTTTGTAAGGCGCCCAGATCGGTGCAGCCAATTGGCTTTTATGCGGCCAAAGTAGGCGATCCATATTACCGCGTGCTTGTTTCGCGTAGCGTGTTGTATCTGGTAAAAACACAATCGGGGCTTGCAGGCCTTTTGACCCATGCGCTGTCATAATTGAAATTACATTATCGGAAAGCTGTGTTTCCCGCTTAAGCTGTCCTTGCTGGTTTTGTAAAAAGCGAAGAAAATGTTGTAGGTTGCTGGTGTGGTTCTGTTCATATTTAAGAGCCAGAGAGAGGCATTCCTCAATAGGATCAAGGCAATCTTTTCCTAATCTTTTCGTCAGCGCTTTAAGGCCGGAAGTTTCATCAGCGGGCGCAGGGGCAAAGAGTATTTTGTTCAAAAAGGCGAAGGGCGAAAGGGTGGCGGCGCTTTCCACCAAGGAATCGCACCATTGATATATACTGCGCAAATGCTCATCTTCTTGTGCCTTTTGCTTTAGCCATTGCCATAGGCTTTGATTACCGCGCCCATATGCTAGATCAAAAAGCTGGTCTTCGCTCATTTGGATGAACGGAGATTTAAGCAAAGTTGCGAGCGCTAAATCATCTTTGGTTTGCAAAGCAAATTCTAGGCCGTTCATTAAATCCATTACAGCAATTTCATCGGTAAGTACCATACGGTCTGCACCGGAGACAGGCAGATTTTGAGCCTTTAATGCCCGCATTAAATCTTGCACAAATTTTGTACGGCTAGGTACGAGGATCATAATATCTTTTGGCTCAATTGGACGGGCGCGGCTTTCTAATATACGGCCCTCATCCATCCATGATTTAATCGTCGATGCGATATGAGAGGCTAGAGCAGGCCCTGCTTTATTCGACTCAATGATCTGGGTTGGCAGAGGCCATGTTTCTTTATCCCCCTTGGCGCGTTCGCTTTCGAATAAAGGCCAGAGTTCAATATGGGCGGCCTGACCGCTGCGGAAAGAACTGTGGCTGGTTGGTGTATTTTTGTGCGCAAAAACACTATCGACAGTATCTAGTATGCCTTGTGTAGTGCGGAAAGAAATATTCATCGGCACATCACGCCATTCCTCTTGCGCCTGCGTGACACGCTCTTTGAAATAAGCATTCATTTTGGCAAAGGCATCAATATCGGCACGTTGGAAAGAGAAGATAGATTGTTTCTCGTCGCCCACGACAAATAAAGTGCGCTGTTTCTCATCACGGGTGGAAATACCTGCAAAGAATTCATCACTTAAGGATTGGATAATTTCCCATTGCTCGGGATTGGTATCCTGTGCTTCATCGACCAGAATATGGTCGATGCCGCCATCCAGCTTAAACATCACCCAGTTAATCGCATCGCCAAGGTGTTCACCTTTGAGCAGGGCATTGGTGTAGTAAATCAAATCGTCAAAATCGAGGACGGATTTTGATTTTTTCAAACTATCATAGCTTTGTAATAAGGCAACGCCGAAAGTTATAAGGTCACAACTTAAGCGCGCTGTTTTAATCGATTTTATCTGGTCATTTAAGCGTAAAAATTTACCGCCCCAAAGCTCAAAGAGATCGGCGATATCTGGGCGTTCTTCCTGCACCTTTTTAGTGAGTTTTCTAAGATTGCCTGTCTGTGTGTAAAAGACATCAATCCATGTTTGTATATCGGCTTTATTTTCAATCGCTGCTTTTAATTTAAAGGCGATGTCTTCCATTTTAACGCCGCACTCACTCAGAAAGCTGACAGCGCTGTAGAAGATGGAAACATTGTTTTCGATGTCGCTTTGCATGCTTGCCCATAGATCATCTTCGCTAGAAGCTTCGTCTACACTCAGAACGTCATAGATGCTTTGGCTCAGGCCATTCAAGCCCCCATGTTTGTCGAGCTGCGTCATAAGCTGTTTCCGTTCACGCAAGAATCCGTAGCTATAGCTTAAAAGGCTGTCTTCATTTTCATAGCGCAAGAGGTGAGACAGCGCATTGTGAAAATCATTTTCTTCGGCCGCTATATAGAAGGCTTCGATAACGGTTTTGAAAGCCTGACGTAACATTGCATATTGTTCAGCTTCTTCAACAACTTCCATGCCCGGATGGATGCCAGCTTCGAGGGGGAAGCGCGCAAGAACAGACTGACAAAAAGCGTGGATCGTCATTATTTTAAGACCGCCCGGCGTATCAATCACTTGGGCGAATAATTCACGTGCGGCTTTGTTTTGTGCCGGATGTGGTGTCTGGCCGAGTAATTGAGTCAATTTTTTGTGCAGTTCTGGATCGCTCATCAATGACCATTTTTGCAATGTGTCTGATAGGCGCTCTTTCATCTCAGCCGCGCCGACTTTTGTGAAGGTTAGACAAAGAATGCGATGTGGTGCTGTGCCGCTGATAACTTGACCTTCTTTTATTTGCGGTAACATGAGCCGCAGCAAACGATCAGTCAAAACCTTTGTTTTTCCTGTTCCTGCCGATGCACCCACCCAGACAGACGCCGTTGGGTCGGCGGCCAGAGCTTGAATAGCATCGGCATTGCTTGGTGAAGATTGAGAATTTTCTATACCCAATTGTTCGGTCATGTCATTCATGACGCCTCACTTTCATTGGCCCATTCTTTGACGCGGGCCAGATGTGCGTAATCTTGGAAGCGCGGCGCTTTAGCATCATTGGGTAAGCTGTAAAAAGGCATGTCCTTGTCATCAAAAGCATTGATGAGCGCAACAACCCCTGTCCGTGCATCAGCGATTAATTCCTCAGTGGCATATTTTTCATTCATGGATAAAACACTGCCTGTCATTTTTTCATCGCCGATAATTTGCCAAAATTGTAGGTCTGCAACATTGCTTTGTTTCAGATCGTCAAAAGCACCGTCATTGGCAATAACGCCCTCAAGCGGCATTTGTGGTTTAAAGCCCTGTTTAATTTCCGCTTCGCTATAAATTTTCCCTGTCTTGTAGTCAATGATAACAAGGCGTCCGTCCTTGAGGCGATCAATGCGGTCTGCACGTGCTTCCAGCTCAAAAGGTTTATAGTCAGTTTGCAAACTGCACGATCCTTTAACTTCAAGTCGTACGGGTTTCGCACCGCTCGCGCGCCATTGTTTTTCATGTCCGTCAATCCATGCCGCCAGTTTTACAAAACGTGGCCACCATGGCATAAGCTCTGGCTTTGCAATACCGCGCTTTTGGGCTTCTTGGGTGCCGATCTTTATAATCATCTCTTGGGCATTTTCCGGCCATTCATTCATGGCGTGGTCACGCACAAAATGGTGCAGGCTGTCATGAATTATTTGTCCGCGCTGCGCCGCATCTTGTTCTTTTTCTAGATCGTCAAATTTGCGTAAACCCAGAACCTTTTTTGCATATATGGCATAAGGATCGCGCATCCATGTTTCGATATTGGTAACAGAAATATTACGCGGTCTGGCTTCGATGGGTGGACAAGGTGCGGGGCGCTGTGCCGGCATAGCTTGACCTTCTGCTTCATCCAATTTTGTGGCCCATGCTTTGTAGTAATCATGATTAGGTAAGCATAAGTCATGGGCGGATAAAACGGCATTCATACGCATCAACCAGCGAGAGGAAATTTGAGGTGTTGAATCAACCGTGCGCGCGCGGGTAAGTACAACATTTTGTGCACATGATTGCTGCACAAAATCATGAGCTGAAAACCCTATTTTTGCTTCTGGGCTGGGTAAGCCGAACTGTTTACGCATCGGCCTTGATAGCCATGGGTCAGCTTTAACATCGGCAGGCCAAGTGTTTTCATTCAAGCCTGCCAGAACTACAAGATTGCTATGGGCAAGCCGCGCTTCCATAAGACCTAGGATAGAGAGCCTTGGGTGCATACCATATCGCGGTCTGACCGTGATGCTCTTCATAAGTGTTTCAAGCAAGGCGTGGTAGCCATTAAAGCTTAGGGTCTCGAAATGATGGGCTTGTTCTAAAAGATTGGAAAAGAGTTTAGCAACGGCTTCGCCTTCTTCTCCTGCCCATAGACGTGCAACGCCTTCTATTTCTTGTGTGGCGGCCAGTGATTCGGCGATATAGATATGCATTTCGATCCATTCACTCAGGCTATGGTTTCCCTGTTCGATCATCTCTTCTGCTGGCTTTAGTAAAGATAGGATCGGGTCGATATTTTCAAGCAAGCTATTAATTTGTGCGATTAAACTTTCATTTGCTTCAGGATTATCTTTTTGATTTTCGAGCGCTATACGCAGACCATCAATGCCCTGCGGCGGCGCTTCACCGCGCAGGAGCTTATCCAGTGTCTTAACGATATTACGCATATCCTCATGAATAGCATTGCCGCACAATCCTTGTTTCAATACCCCAAGCAATGTGATGGGGGAGAAATGCCGTGCCATCATTTCCAAAAGGCTGAGCATGAAACGCCCTGCTTGTGTTCGAGGTAGAGACTGCCCCGCACTATCGTCAATTTCGATATCCCAGCGTTTTAATTTTTCTTGAACACGAGCGGCTAAATTACGATCTGGTGTAATCAGCGTGGCNGTTTTTTTGCGCTCAGGNTCTTCTAAAACTTCTCGCATCATCAAGGCAATAACGGAAGATTCTTCGTGATGATTGCTACATTCAATTAAGCTAATATGATCGGCAGAATTTTTGTGCAGTCTTTTTTCTGTTTTCCATTTTTGCGTTTGTGTTGCGGGACGCATGACTTCACTCATGAGTTTCTCTTTATGAGGCTGACCTTTTTCTTTTAAGTCGGGCCAGATGGAAACGCCAGTTCGGGCAATACTCAAATTGTGCAATAAATTTTTAAATCCGGCTTGTGGGTGCGAAGGTTCCATATCGTCCCATGAGCCAGCATCCATTTCCAGATCAAAGCCGGGCAGAATGACTTCACCTTTTGGTGCGTTCAAAATGGCTTTGAGCACATCATTCGTTGCAGGGACAGAACCCGTAATACCAGCGGCAATAATGGGTGTTTGCGGCGGCGTTTCAAACCATAATTTAGCTTGTGTTTTGAGTAGTCTATTACGTCTGTCACTTTGATCTATTTCACCGCGTTCCTCTAATATGGCTGGCCAGCGGTCTTTTAAGATAGATAGAAAATCTAGTGTGATCTGCCAGTGCTTAGCAAGGTTTTCTTCCAAGACGAGGTCTTTGAGGTCATTCAGCTCTTTGTTTTCGATATAAAGCTCATCCAAAAAACGCATTAAATCGTTCGCGAGTTTAAGCGCACCAGCATCATCACCTGAAAATTGTGCGGCCTTTTTGATTTCTTTTGCCAAGAGGGCAAGACGCGTTAATGGATTGATCGCTGGCGGTATATCGACATCAAAAGCGGAGGCGCTGGAGGCAGATAAAATATCAAGTTCATCTTCATCTGGATCACCAATCGTCTCGAGCTTAGGAAGCAAGATCATTTGTCCTGCGCCGCATCGAAGGAAAGCTTCCCTGACGGTACGGCAAGCACGGCGCGTCGGTAAAATAATGCGGTAATCAATCAAGCCTTTGGGGTCAAAACTCACACGCTCAAGCAAGCCTTTGGCCAGATGGTCGGCAAAGGAAAGGCTTGCAGGAATGGTGTAAATCTTAGCCATGATTTTGCTGTTGCTTTGTTTGTTTCTTAATCTGCTCAAGGGCTTCAATGTCTTGTGGTGTGCTCAAATGATGCCATAGGCCCTTATTTTTAAATCCGTAAAGTGTGCCGTTATGTTGCGCTTCATCCATACATTTAAGGAAGCTAAACTTTTCAATCGGTAGATCGTTTAAGATACGCGGGTGCACGATGCGAATGCCTGTGAACATGTAATCGCCGTTTTGATCTAAGCACCGCTCAATTCTTTGATTTTGTGTGAACATGTAATCGCCCGCACCTTCGCGTACATCACATTTGTCTTGCAACAAAAGCAGGATATCCATGTCATCATGCCACGTGCTGGCCAGATCAGGGAGCACGAAATCTTCGGCAGCGTCCCAATAGGCGTCCCCGTTAATCACAAAAAAAGCTTCATCTTGTGGGAGCATATTTTTGGCATAGGCAATGCCGCCGCCTGTATCGAGGATATCGTCTTCATAGGAGATTTTGATATTGAGATCTTTGCGTGTCTCCAAATAGTTTTTCAAAACATCCGCTTTGTAATGCGCGTTCACAACGATGTTTTCAATACCTGCGCGCTGTAAGTGATCGAGAATATGCCCGATCATCGGTTTACCAAAAACCTCGACCATTGGCTTTGGTTTATCAGCGGTCAGTGGCATCATCCGCCGCCCCATCCCCGCCGCAAATATGAGCGCGTATTTACCCATTTTTATGAAACTCCTTTTTATTTATCTCGATGCCGTCCATGGCTAGTTGTTTACGCCGCATCAATGTGTAAATAACAAAGCCGTAAGACGCGACGGCGACGCCAAATGGATAAGCCGCAGTTGTGATAGTGATGCTCGCCAATCCGAAAATTGTCAATGTGTTTGTAAAGCCGAAAAGGAAATGACTGAAAATTGGCTCTTCCATAGGTTTAGACCATGTTTTCCTGTAGGTTGGATAGTAGGCAAATATATCAATCATAGTGAGTAGCAAAACAGAGGCTAAAGGTTCATTTGTGACGAGCCATATTAGGATCGACCCAAGACATCCCAAAAGAGAAACCTTATCGCTCATGGTTATATTCTTCTCACCATAGGGGATGGCTAAGATCACGCGCACAAAACAGGTGAAGGCTGATGTATAAGCAGGAAGAGCGCCATAGGTCTCCCCTTCAAGTGTCTGGATAATACCGATAATGAGACCAATTATACCCCAGCCAAGCCATGTATAAAGGTGCGGCTTCGTCTGTCCTTTGAATATTGTATAGATGTAATAGCCAAGATTGGCCACACGAATGAGGCTAGCCAGCAACACGGCTAGTATTTTGGAAGACAAAAGGACTGCACCTAACTCAGCCATGTTCAACAACCTCTAGTAATTCAGGAAAGGCAGGCGTTCCCATGTCGCCGAGGCAGAAATGCCCATGGGTTTCAAATTTGTGTAACTTGGCTTTTGGGTAGCTTTTCATAACCAGATCAACAGTAGGCTTAACGCCTGTTACATCTTCGTTCTGGGCATAGAAGACATGAATATGATCTATGAGCTCGCTAAGCTTTGGGTTGAGTTTGCATGTTAAAAACTCGCCAAGAATTTTGTCAGGGTCAAGCCAAGGTGCAACGAGTACAAGACGTTTAATAGGTTGCTGTGTTTCGCTTAGATATTTTAAGAAAAAACCACAGCCACAGCTATGACCGACAAGAGTGGTCTCTTTGTTGAGCGGAAAGCTTTGAAAGATAGACTTCCAATCTTCATAATTGGCTTTATAAGGAAAAGGCATTTCAGGTGTCTGAACATTATAGCCCTTCATCACGAGCTGTTTTTGTAGCCAAGGTATCCAGTGTGAATTAGACATAGATTGATATTCATCGGAAAAGAATTCTTCCTTGTCACAACAGCCATGCAAAATATAAATGTTATCCATGTATTTTCTCCAGTAATTCAGGGAAATTGTCATAGCCGCCTTCACTATTGAGATGGCCGCCATTTTTGATGCAAATGGGGTTTACGTTTAGCTGCTTAGCTAGTTGGAGTGGTTGATCGATTGGTACATAGGGGTCATTGTCGCCATAAAAAAGTATGAGCTCTTTCGTTTTGCTCGGTAGAGAAGAAAAATCTAGATTTTCAAAACGCTCGTCAACAAAACTGGCGTTTAGCTGGTCGTACTCATCAATACCAATATTGCCAGTGAAAGGTGAGACAAGAATGGCTTTATCGATTGGGGTTGATAGGCTTGCCAGTAAATGAGGAATAAAGGTCGCGCCGCAACTATGGCCAATTAAAATTGTGTTTTCATCTATCGGCAGACGTTTAGAAATTTTCAGCCATGTTTCTAAATCCTGATTCTGCGGTGTCGGTAGATGCGGCATGAAGACGTCATAGTCTTTTGCTAGTAATTCAGCGGATAGCCATGGAAACCAGTTGCCTTGAGGTGACCCCTTTGTTCCATGGAAAATAATAACGTTCTTATTGCTCATGCCTCTACTCTAAAGACCAAAAGCGGGTTTTGCCATCATAAAGACGGTAAAAGCATAAAAAATCCAGTGATTATCAGTGCTGGTCGGGCACTAATCGTCCTTTTTAGGACGGGTGATCACAATACGGCGCTGTGTTTCTTTATCCATTTTGTGGATTGTAATATCAATATGGTTCTCGGGGAGGTTCTCGCCCGCTTTTTCCGGCCATTCGATAAGACAAATACCGCTCATGCACGCTTCTTCAAATCCTAAAGCCCAAATCTCTTCAGGGTCGTCAAGGCGGTAGAGATCATAGTGATAAAGCGGACATAAAGGAAAGTCATATGTTTGAACTAGTGTGAAAGTCGGGCTTGGCACTTCCGTTTCCTGCCCAAGTTGATTGCGAATCAGGGCGCGTGCAAAGCTCGTTTTTCCTGCGCCAAGGTCTCCATTGAGGGCAACAATATCGCCTGTTTTCAAGGTCTCGCCAAAGCGCGCGGCCAGTGCGGCCATTTCCTTTTCATTATTTACCACTATTTCTTCTTTATCTTGCATCCTCATATATTTATAAGAGAAGAGATGGAAAACCAAGAGCAAATAGAGATAAAGGAAACAGATGTCCTTGTTATCGGGGCTGGCCCTGTTGGCTTATTCAGTGTGTTTCAATGTGGCATGCTGGGGCTGAAATGCCATGTGGTTGATAGCCTGCCTGATATTGGCGGCCAATGCACAGCGCTATATCCTGAAAAACCGATATACGACATTCCGGGCTTTCCATCTGTGATGGGTGCTGAACTTATTCAAAATCTGGAGGCGCAAGCCAAGCCGTTCGAGCCTGTCTACCATTTGGGGGAACAAGTTTGTGCAGTAGAAAAACAACCCGATGGCGGATGGTGTATTTCGACTGATAAAAACACAAAAATTAAAGCCAAAGCAATTATCATTGCGGCAGGGGCAGGCGCTTTTGGGCCGAATAAACCGCCGCTCATTGATATTGAAAAATATGAGGGCACGTCTGTTTTTTACATGGTGCGTAACCGTGCGATGTTCGCCGATAAGAAAATCGTGATTGCGGGCGGCGGCGATTCGGCTGTTGATTGGGCGAACTCTTTGGCGGAAATTGCCAAAGAAGTATATCTCGTTCACCGCCGTGATAAATTCCGCGCTGCACCTGAGAGCATTAAGCAGATGGAAGCGAACCCAAAGATTGAGAAAGTGGTACCTGCACAGCTTAAAACAATTCGTGGTGTTGGAGGTCTTCTCGATGCTGTTTATGTTGAGGATATGGACGGCCATGAGCGGGTGCTGGAAGCTGATTACCTACTGCCTTTCTACGGTCTCGCCGCGAGCCTCGGCCCGATTGCAGAATGGGGCTTAAATATTGATCAGCAAATGATCAGCGTTGACCCCGCAAGCTCCATGACCAATCAAGAAGGGATATATGCCGCCGGTGACATTGCGGATTATCCGAACAAGCTGAAGCTCATCCTAACAGGGTTCTCAGAAGTTGCGATGGCGGCGCATCATATCTGGCAATCTTTGCACCCCGACGAGCACCTGCATCAGGAATATTCCACGACGAAGGGCGTGCCGTTAGCTGGATAACAGGCCAGTCTTATACAAATCCCATTGTGTGAGCATATTAATAAAGATATAGACGCCGATACCGATCATGGCGAAAGAGGCGACATAGCGGATCTTTTTTAAGACTGATGGAGTGAGTTTCTTGCGTAACAAAAAGAGCGGAAGGCAGTAGCTCGCCAGAACAGTGATATTTGCCAGTAAAGTTGTCAGGCGAATAAAGAGAATTTCTGCCAGCGTGAAGCTTGTACTGTCAGTTATGGCAGGGATTATGCCAATAATCAAAACAATGTTAAAAGGATTACTGAGGGCCATAAAGGTTGCCGCACCTATGGTCTGTAAAAATACCGCTTTCGTTATTTTTTCTTTAGTGGCTTCAATCGCGGCTGGATCAATGTTGAGCTCTTTGTTTAAATTATTAAAGCCGATGGTGATGAATAATATGGCGGCGGCACTTTTGATGAATATAAAGATCATGCCAAAGCCCTGGGGGATAATCGACAGGCCTGTGAGTAGAAGTAAATAAACTATTGTAGTAGCGGTTGCTTCGCTGAGCCAAAATATCAAGATAGATTTCCATTTACCGCTGACGGCTAGGCTTGTAATAGCCATGATATAGGGGCCGGGTTTGACCATATGGACGAGGGCAACGAGAAAAACAGGCATAAAAAGCGAGAGTAAAGACGCATCCATATTAGGCTATTTTCTCCTTAATATATTCTTCAAGCGCGTTTTCTTTAACTTCATTAGGGATGAGTAAAGTGACGGTTGTGCCTTTACCTACAGCGCTTTCCAAAGAGACTTCGCCGCCATGGAGTTTAACAATATCGCGTACAAGAGACAGGCCAAGCCCTACGCCTTTATTCATTTTACCTTTGCTACCTTGTTCAAAAGGCTCGAATACTTTTTTCTGATCCTCTTCGGACATGCCTTCCCCGTTATCGGAAACGGCGATCATGACATGACCGTCTTTTTTGCGCTTTACGGAAATTTCAACTTTGCCGTCTTCTTTGGTGTAGGTGATGGCATTGCGGATGAGGTTGAGCATGACTTGCTTCAAGCGGCGCTCGTCAGCGGTGATTTGGCCGATATTCTTTGCACAATTGAGCGCTAGACGTACATTTTCTTTGCGGGCCCATTCATTCGTTAGGTTATAGATATGCTCGGCCATAGCTTTGACATCAATTGTATCGGGGCGCAGTTCCAGATAGCCAGCCTCAATCGTCGAGATATCAAGAATATCGTCAATGAGAGAGAGCAAGCGATTACCAGCCTCAGTGATGCCTTTAGTATACTCGCCCTGTCTCTCATTCAGTTCACCGAAATATTGGTTGGAGAGAATTTCGGCAAAGCCCATAATCGCATTCAGCGGTGTTCTGAGCTGGTATGACACATTGGCGAGGAAGTCGAGCTTAAGACGTTCAGCTTCTTCCAAGGCAGAGTTCTTTTCGCGCAAGGCATTTTCTACCTGAACGGTGGCTGTGATGTCATCATAGGAAATCATCACGCCGCCATCGGGTAGCGGCACAGTGTAGACTTGTATAGTCGACCCATCTTTTAATGTGATGTAATCATCATGATCTATGCGGTCCAGAGCATGGCGCATGAGCAATTGGCGCGATTCTGGCCAGTCATCTTCGGCGAATTTGCTTTTCTTTTTCTCTACCAGCTTCGTGATGTGTGGCTCGCCATTGAGGTCTTCTGGGTTAATGCCCCACATGCTGGCATAATTTGGATTATATAGCTTCAAACGACCATCACCGCCGAACACGGTTACAGCCTCGGCCAAGTTATCAAGTGTTTCGCGCTGGACGGCCATTAATGTGTTGTAGCGCGATTCCATTTCCAAAGAGCTACTAACGTCTTCAAAAATAATGATCAACCCGCTTGTTGGGCGAGGCACGAAAAGGACACGCAGTGTTGTATTATCAGGCAGATGCATGAGGTCTTCTTTGGTGTCAAAAAGATCGGTGAACATATCTTGCCAGCTATTTTTAAAGCTTCTGAAGTCAGCCTGTTCAGGGAGACGGCGCATTTCACGCAGGCGCTCCATGATCTCGCCCAGTTTAGGTTTTTTATCAAGCCAGCTATCCTCTAAATCCCATAATTGGGCAAATTGCGTGTTGTAGAAGTCAACAACCTGATTGCCGTCAAAGCTCACAATCGCGGCCTGCATTTGTTCGAGTAAGAGCTGGGTATTGCCAACAAATTGGTGATACCTGGTTTCCACATCTTCTTGCTTGGTGATGTCTTTGGCCATGCCGACGGATCCGCTTCCGTCTTCGGCAGGAATGACGACGATACGAAGTAGTTTTCTTTTGCCGCCTAAAACAGCGTGGTTTTCTTGTATTTGTGCTTCTTTTGCGCTGGCCGCGTCTTGTGCCAGAATATCAAGTGTGCGCGTGGGTGTATCCTGATGACCTTTTTTGGCACTACCGAGCATGATAAAAAATTGCTTGTCTATCGCGCGCTCTCTCGTGGATTCAATGCTTTCAGCATAGTAGCGATTAACCCATGTTAAGCGACCTTTATTGTCACAAAACCAGACGGGGATAGGGAGGGTGTCGAGGATCATTTTCTTTAAATGATCATCTCTTTCTGCAACATCTCTGGCGATGGTTAAATCTGATTTTTCTAAAGCGATATCGGTAATATCTTCGCCGCATAAGATATCGTAACTTACATCGAGGGCGAGGTTACGTCCGCGTTTGCCTGAAAAGCGGATAATGCGTTTTTCATCACTGGTTTTGGCTTCATAGCTGAAATCTGTACCTTTGCGGCGCAAAGCGGTGAAATGACCTTCCATCGCCGCCGCATCTGTTGGCGTAAGGGCGTTATATATATCGTATATGTCTTTGATTTCATCGAGTTTAAGAAGTTTTGGAAATTCCGGCGCATAGGCAATATCGCCTTTGGCGGACCAGCCGCAATATGCACCGGGCATAGCGGAAAGAAAAGCCTCAAGACGGGCTATTTCAGCTTCTAATTCTCGTTTACGATTACCAAAGAAAAGCATAGGCAAAGTCTACCTTGTCTATGCTCAAATTTAAAGCGAAAGCTTGGAGCGTTTTAAATGCTCGGCACTCTTGCAGAACCGCCCATATTACTTGGATATCGTGATTCGTGCCATAGGCTTGGTGTGACGCTATGGTCTTGTGCCGCCGCCGCAAGATCTGATTGAGGAGGAAGGTCAAGATTGCCTCCTTCTAATATCAGATGGATGTTATCAATTTTATTATGCTGGGCAATTAGCTCGACGAATTTCATCATTTCTTCGCCTCTAACACCGTAATTCTCCATAACAAGTTTCGATAACGTGTCATTCTTTTGAATTTCATAATTATCTAACCCATTAAATCCTGAGTTACCAGGCGTAGGTCCGAATTCTGTTTCAGTGTCTGCCGCGTCGCCACTTAGTCCAGCGTTTTCAGCGCCATTACCTGATATATCGGCATTTTGGCCAGCGGCCAATGCGTTGTCAGCCCCATCGCCAGCAAAGGCAAAGCCAAGAACACCAGCGAAAGCACCAAAGGCGGCACCGCGGAATGCGGATTTTAAGAGACCATCGGTGAGTTTAACATCTTCTTTTCCGCGGAGTTTATCAATACCGTTGCTAACTAAGGCACCTGTTACGCCTGCAATCGCACCGGCCAATGCACCAACGCCCATCATGGCAACAATGCCTGGGTTTGTGGCCAAGAGGCCAGCACAAGCTACTTTCACAATAGCGGCCGCACCAATCGTTGCGCCAAGTGTGAATAGCGTTCTTTTGGGATCATTTTTTAATCCATTAAATAAAGCGAAGCCAGCTAAGGCGCCACCTGCCGCACCAAATGCATATGTTCCAATCTCTTGACCGAGACCCGTCATCGCTACCATTGTGGCGACAGCAACCACGGCACCAGTACTTGCATCGTCAAAAGATGCCAACATAGAAAGTTTGTCTTTTGTTTGTGCTTCTTCTACCTCTAACTCATCATCATCAGAGTCTCCGGTTTTTTCAACTTCGTCCATACTTTTCTTAAGAGCATCAACGGCTTTCGCTTGTTCAGAAATAGTTTCCTTATTTGGTATTTCTAACCCATCAGATGTACTATGCAGTTCCTCAGACTGTGGCTCCAATCGATCATCTGTTTCATCGGCAAAAGGAAGATCATCATGATCGTCCGCGGGTTTCTCAGCCTTATCATCATTTTTAAGGCCTTTTTCATCATCACTTTCTGGGGCAACAAGCTTATCTATCGCCGCGTTCATTTCTTCATCGCTAATGGTTGGCCCAGTGAGTTCTTTCTTAACTTTATTACGTGTGCCCGTAACACGCTGAACGAGTGATTTAATACGAGAATTAAGCGCTCTAAAATAAGATGTTTTTTGAGCGTTCTTCAACTGCTTTTCACTTGGCAGATAATTCTCGGCCATAGCATCCATGTGACTACGTACGGCGTCGATAATTTTTTCATCTGTTATGTCATCTTCTTCGCTGCTCTCTTCAGCTTTTGCGCGCAAATCTTCGATATCATCGCGCAAATTTTGCATGATAGAAACAGGCGAACCTTCCTCAGCTTGGGAGGTATCAACTGAACTGGCAGCAACCATCATTTTCTTGAGGGTCTCATATTCACCTTTTTGTTCTTCACTTTCTGCGTTTTCAATTTTCTTATTAAGCAAATCTATAATTTTGCTATTTTCTGGGTTTTTGAAATGTTCGTCAGCATCTGTTTCGTCGGCCAGAGTTAGGGCATACTCAATAGTTTTGGCGCGGTTTAACATTGGCGTGTTCTTAGGGCGCAGTTTGGCCAGTTTTGCATCGGCCTCTGTTGCACTTTTAAGTAGATCTTGGCCAGCTACCTCAGTGGTTTCCAACTGCTCTTCTGTCGCGTCTTCAGTGCCACGTTCTTCAATTCTGGCCATATAAGCATCATATGCAAGGCGCTCTTTGGATTTTAGGCTGTTTTCCAATTCGGCAATAGCGTGTTCAGCGCGCTGTCTATATTGTGCAAAAGACGTGTAATTGATAGGCGTCATTTTTTCTTGCGCATCAGCGTTTCCATCCGTTTTATCTGCATCGGTAGTTTTTGTCGTTTGTTTGGGTGGAACTGTATTTAGGTCGGCAGATTTGGCGAGTTTATCTAATGATTCAAACGTCGGAATGTAATCTTGTGAAACAACGTCGCGATCCTGATCAATAAGATCTGTCACATCATAATGTTTTTCTGTCCAATGCGGATTTTCTTCAATTTCCTCTTTTGCGCGGAGATTAGCAAGGCTAGCAATATCTTGCTGCGCCTCTCTAACGAGATCATCAAATTTCTCTTCGTCCAGATTTTTCAGTGTAATGAAATATCTTTTACGGTCATCATTGTGTTTCAACGCGATGGCATCGGCATTATCGCCGAGCTCTGAGTCCATATGCTTGAATATGGCCAACATATCTTCATTGCCAGCAAAATAAGCCTCAGCACTTGGCGCTTCGAGTGCAGTATTGAGCGACTTTTTATATTGGAGTAAGGCATAAAGGCTTTTCTTTAGGTTAGCTTTTCTATCAAGAAAACGCTGTTTTTCTTGATGGATAACTTCCTGTGAAAGTTCTTGTTTTTCTCCGTTCTTGTGGACGATCTCATTATTCTTTTTGGCGATATCACTGCGTAATTTTTTCAATCTTTTGTGTTTCTTATTTTGCTCTTCGGTAACAGCACTTTCATAAGAGGCAACAACGCCTGCAGTCGTCGATCCAATTTCTTCCGCAGTGCCCAAGACAGTAAGATCATCTGCTTTTTGGATATTGCCG
The DNA here is from genome assembly GCA_002710775.1 of Micavibrio sp. GTDB lineage: Bacteria > Pseudomonadota > Alphaproteobacteria > Micavibrionales > UBA9664 > UBA9664. Next base: position 23,612 of record PALX01000025.1, read on the forward strand.
TCTTCATAAAGATGAAGCGCCAAAGCCGGAAGAATGTCTTTAACAGGGTAGCTGTCATCTTTGGCTAATTCGAATGGCTGATTATCCGGCGTATAGTCTTTTTTGAGTGTTCTCTTAATATCTCTAGCAATGTTTAAAAGGGCTGTATATGCCGCGCCCCTCGCTGATTCTTGTTTGTCTTCTTCTACATTTTGCGCAATAGAATCCATTAAGGTACCCAGAGCGGCTACCCCTCTTTTTTGGGTGGCGACCTCTGCTTTTTCACGGAGGTTTTTGTTTTCAATGATTTTCTCGGCTCTTTGTTGTAATTCTTCAATCTCTGCGCCGAGTTTTGCGATATCCGCATCTAGTTGCTTTTTGCGCAGATTTGATGGCGAATAAATGAGTGTATCAAGGTGGTTTTCAACCTTCTGCACGTTGTCCAGTTCAATTTGAGTTTGGGTGCGAACCGCGTTGGCATCATCTTCTTCTGAGACGAAATTAGGTGTTTCACCAAGTTTAGCGTGTTCAGCATCTTTTATGTCTTGCCAACCCGCAATAGGTGCTTCTGCTGTGTCGCCCATATCTCTATCGTCTAAAGCTTCTGCTGTTTGTCCATCATCTGCCATGATAATCCTACGCCCCAAAAATTGTAACTTATGCGCTCTTTATACAACAATTATGTAAATTAAGCAAGTTTTTTTACCCTATATAGCGTTACATTACCAACAAAGGCTTACTAAATACTTAAATTTACTATCAATGCCATGGATATACGCCCGATAGGTATAAAAAGCAAGAAAACAAACGATTCTATGGGCTTTTCTATTGATCTAAGCGGTAGGCGCGGTATCTTATCGGCATGATAATGGATTTTAATGTGAAATTTAGTGCTGAATTTTTTCCGCCGCGTGACCCTAATGACGATGATGCCTTGCTTGCAGAAGTGAAGAAGATTGCCGTTTATAAGCCGCGCTATTTATCTGTAACATATGGCCCAGCGGGTTTGTGGGCAGACCGTACAGCAGGATTGGCGCGGCGTATTTGCGAAGAAACAGGCATAGAAACGGCGGCGCATATGACATGTATTGGCCAGACAAAAGACGCGCTTTTTGAACAACTTGATATGTATGCCGCGCAGGGTATAAAACACATTGTAGCTCTTCGCGGTGATATACCACGTGATAAGGAAAAACCTGCCCCTGATAATACGGATTATTTTCATTACGCCAATGAATTCGTCGAGGGTATTAAAGCGCATAATTCTGATTTTGACATTAGTGTTGGGGCGTATCCTGAAACACATAGAGATGCGGTGTGTGCGGCAGAGGATTTACGATTTTTGAAACAAAAAATAGATGCGGGAGCAAGACGTGCTGTAACACAGTTTTTCTTCGAAACGGATGTGTTTGCTCAATTTCTTGAGCAGGCAAGAGCGGCTGGTATTGATTGCGAGATCGTTGCGGGCCTGTCTGCGATTAACGATTTTGAGCGCATATGTCGCTATGCTAAAGGCGCCAAGGCGCATATGCCTGATGCATTGATAAAGCAATTTGCTGATCAGCAAGAGGACCACCTGAGTTTGGCGGCTGTTTTTCTTGAAAATCAGATTAAATCGCTCATGCAAGGCGGCACGCGCCATTTTCATTTTTATACGCTCAATACAGCAGAACCTCTGCTAACGGCTTTAGAAAGGCTTTAGCGCTGAGCTTGGTGCTTACAGCGTCAATCCATTGACCGCCGCCGAGTTTTTAAGTGCTTTTAAGGCCAATGGATGGGATTATTTTTTGACTAACGCTACGCAGAAAAAGCCGTCAGTGCCGTGACTGTGAGGGCTTAAGAACATGTGGTCATCACAATCGTGCGGCAGTCTTTTTGCATCATATGGCCATGCTTCTTTCATGGGCATTAGCGCAAAATCAGGGTTATCTTTCAAAAAACGCTCTATCTGATGTTCGTTTTCTTCTTTAAAGACAGAACAGGTTGCGTAAACAAGCCGTCCTCCCAGTTTTACGCATTTGGCGACACGGTCCATAATTTGCGTTTGCAATGACTTGATTTCGTCCAAAGATGGTCCATAAAACCGCCATCTAAGATCAGGGTTGCGACGCCATGTACCGCTGGATGAGCACGGCGCATCGACGAGCACAACATCAAATGTTTCTTTTTGGCGCTTGAACCATTTTTTGACTTTTTCATCTTCAATACATTTGAGTTCGACATTATGGACACCAGCTTTGCGATATCTTTTGCGTCCGCGCTCTAATCTGCGTGCATCATTATCGCTGGCTACGATTGAACCTTTATTCTCCATCGCGCTGGCCAGAGCAAGTGTTTTTCCGCCGCCGCCCGCACAATAATCTAGAACACGCATGCCGGGTTTTGCATCACATAAGGCGGCAATTAGCTGTGAGCCTTCATCTTGAATTTCAACATGGCCTTTGCTGAATGCTTTAGTTTTCGCTAAATAAGCTTTACCTTTCAGCGCAAGGCCAATCGGCGAGTACTTTGTATGTGCCGTTTCCACGCCGTCTTTTGCGAGAGAGTCTTTGGCGTCAGCAACAGTTGATTTCAATGTATTAACGCGCAAGTTCAGATCTGCTGTCTCCAGCATGGCCATCATGGCCTTTTCGTAATCTGCGCCGTAGCGTTCTTTAAGCATAGGGGCCGCCCATTCGGGCACTTCTAAGCGGACATCAAGCGGCACGTCTTGAGGTTCAATCTTCAGTAATTTCTCAAGTGCTTCTTTTTCTGCCTTTGAAAGAGGGTCAGCGCCATATTGCCCGCCGCCACTGAAAAGTCTGTTTTCATAGTCTTCATCATTGAAAGCGCAATCTACTAGAATTAAGGACCGTGCTTTGTTGTCGATGCCCTCCATGCCGATTTGACTGATGTACCAGCTATATCGTGCTTTGTGGCGCATGATGCGGTAAAGGCGTTCAGCAATTTCACTGCGGTCTTTTGATCCGATATAACGCTTAGGGCGAAACCAGTCTCCTGCCGTAACATCCATAGGAATCCTTTCAGAGGAAAGAACGCGGTCTAATAATTCGATAAGGCCGGCAATACGTGCGGAAGGGGTCATTTACTTTAAGCTTTCTAAAATTACGTTTGTGTCGCGCCAACCAATAGCTGATTCTTCAACCATCATACCGCCGACTTCTTTTTTAACTCTGCCGATGCGCTGTCCGCCCAAGGATTCATAGAGTGGCAGGGCGCGGCTATTTTTCTTAATCACCCACAAGACTAATGAACGTGCGCGCTTTTCTTTTAAGTTTTCGGCGACTGTTTTAAGTAGGGCTTTGCCAATACCGCGGCGCCAATAATCAGGGTGAACGTATAGCGCATAGATTTCCCATGCATAGAGCGGCACAATACCTTTATCTCCAGGTGGGCGTGTGCGAATCGGGCCGCAGGATATAAAACCGACTGGCCTTTCATCTATAAAAGCGACATAGCCGGGTTGAACAATTTCCAACCAACTCTCCCATTTGTGGACCAGTTCTTCTTCTTCGAGATTATCAAGATATGTATCGCTGACGAGGCCGCGATAGCCCTGTTTCCAGCTTTGGACAAAGATATGTGCAATCTGAGCGGGCGTGGCCGTTTCTATGGGTTTTATGTCGATAGGATCGTGCACCGTTTGTTATCCTTTTTTGAAATACTTGACCTGTGGTCTAAAATTGTCATTATGCAATAGCACAAATTAAGAGGTTTATACAATGAGCACTGCATTTATTTTTCCGGGTCAAGGTAGCCAGTTTATTGGCATGGGTAAGGATCTGGCAGACAAATACGAAGAAGCACGTTTGGTTTTTGAAGAAGTCGACAATGCTTTGGATCAGAAACTTTCGGCATTGATGTTTGAAGGCAACGTGGATGATTTGAACTTAACGGAAAATACACAGCCTGCGCTTATGGCGGTGTCTATGGCCGTGATCCGTGTGCTCGAAGGTCAGGGCAAGTTGAATATGCCTGAGGAGCTAAGCTTTGTCGCGGGACATTCACTGGGTGAATATGCGGCGCTGACAGCGGCGGGTTCATTGGAACTTTCGGATACGGCACGTCTATTGAAATTACGCGGTCAGGCAATGCAACGCGCTGTGCCTGTTGGTGTGGGCGCGATGGCGGCAATTTTGGGACTGGATTTTGATGATGTGAAAGAAATCACAAAAGAAGCATCTGGTGATGAAAAGGTAGAAGCGGCGAATGATAATTCGACAGGTCAAGTCGTAGTAAGTGGTCATGTCGGTGCTGTGGCACGTGCTGTTGAGCTGGCGACAGAAAAGGGCGCAAAGAAGGCGGTGACATTGCCTGTGAGTGCACCGTTCCACTGTACATTAATGGCGCCTGCGGCTCAGGAAATGGCCCGTGCTTTGGCAGATACAGATATTCGCCCGCCGCATGTGCCTGTTGTTGCCAATGTAACAGCTCAAGCAACGACAGAGCCAAGCCAGATCAGACAGCTTCTCGTTGAACAAATTACAGGGACAGTACGCTGGAGAGAATCTGTGATGTTCCTGAAAGAGCAAGGCGTGGATAAGGCGTTTGAAATTGGTGCCGGCAAGGTCTTGAGCGGTCTTGTGAAGCGTATTGACCGTGATATTGCAACAGAATGCGTAGGTACAGTCGAACAAGTTGAGGCGTTCTTAGCAAACCGCTAGGCATCATTTGTTATGGCATTCCAAGGTCCGGCTAAAGATTGCAAGCTCTGTCCTCGTCTCGTTGAGTTTCGCAGGGAGAACCAAGAAAAATTTCCTGATAAATTTAATGGGGCTGTTCCTGCTTTTGGACCAATAGAGGCAGAATTGCTCGTCGTCGGGTTAGCGCCAGGCTTAAAAGGCGCGAATTTCTCAGGTCGTCCTTTCACAGGTGATTATGCTGGTNACCTTCTCTATCCTACATTACTGAAATTCGGATTTGGTACAGGTACATTTGATGCGCGCCCTGATGACGGTGTTGAATTGACCAATGCGCGTATCACCAACGCTGTACGCTGCGTGCCGCCACAAAATAAGCCAGTGGGCCAAGAAGAAAACGCGTGCCGCCCGTTTTTGATTGAAGAGATCGCAGCGATGAAGAATGTGAAAGTGCTTTTGGTGTTGGGCCGCATTGCCCATGTTGCCGCATTGAAGACGTTCGGCCTAAAAATAAAAGACTACCCTTTTGGGCATGAGATGGTGCAGAAACTGCCGAATGGTATGACGATGGTAAGCTCCTATCACTGCTCTCGATATAACGTAAATACAGGGCGCTTAACCGTGGACATGTTTGAAAATGTCATGGCAAAGGTGAAGTCGATCCTTTAATCTATAGCTATGCGTGAAATAGTATTTGATACGGAAACAACGGGATTTGATCCGCGAGAAGGCCATCGTCTTGTCGAGATCGGTTGTGTTGAGATTGAGAACTATATCCCGACGGGCCGTGTCTATCACCAATATATCAATCCAGAGCGGGATGTGCCGCAAGAAGCGGTTGCCGTTCATGGCTTGGACGAAAAATTCTTAAAGGACTTCCCAACTTTTGGTGAGATTGTCGGTGATTTTGTCGAGTTTATCGGCGCCGATGCCAAGCTCGTAGCGCATAATGCTGAGTTTGATGTGAATTTTTTAAATTACGAAATGAAAACATTTGGCTTTCCGACACTGGAACGTCGCCGTGTTGTTGATACGCTCAAAATTGCGCGTGAAAAGTTTCCGGGCTCACCAGCATCTTTGGATGCACTCTGTCGCCGTTTTAATATTGATAATTCCAACCGTGAGTTTCACGGCGCACTTCTTGACTCTGAGCTTTTGGCCGAAGTGTATCTTGAGTTGGTAGGTGGGCGTCAGCATGGGCTAGTTTTATCTGAAGAAGAAACAGCACGTCTCAAAGGAGATGCTTCTGTTCACCTGAAAAAAACGNGGCCCTTTAGGGAGCCGCGTCAATTCGATATTCCTGAAGAAGAGCTGGCGGCACATAAAGCGCTCTTGGACCAACTCAAAGACCCAATTTGGATCAATAAGGATTAATCTTTTACTTCTTATTCAACTTATTCAACAAGTTTCCAGTCGATTTTCTTGCCTGCATGCGGGCTGTCTACAGAACGTGCTGCGTTACCGCCGCGAAGGATTACTTCAGTGAAACGAATATTTTTTCCATCTGGGAGTGTCCAGCCGGAAGAGCCAACAGAAACACAGAATTCACCGTCTTCTACGCCGAAGATACCGCTACCCACTTTACCAAAAATGTGGCGCTGGTTGATATTCATTTTTACGTGTTTCTCGGTTGCTGTCTCGATAAGGTCAGGATTAATAGATGTTTTTAGGTTGCCGTAACCATCTGTCCAGACAACAACATTCTCAGGTACATCAGGGATATTTTCACGAATATCTTCGCCCAAAATGTCATAGTTACCTTTAACAATTTCAGCAAAAGCCTTTGGGAATACGTCACGTGAACGGAATTGTGAGCCGTCTTTGTCAGCCTTAATTTCACGAATTTCAGTAGCACCAGCTTTTACAAAAGCAAGAGAATAACCACTATTTACAGCCACACCTTCTACACCGTTGTGGAGTTTGAAGTAGACAAGACCTTCACCGGCACATTTTACACGGATTTTCGGGTCGTCTTTACGCGGCGCTGTATTCACAAAAAACTTTACGTTTTCTGTATAGCCTTCGATGTCTGTTGGTACATTCATTGCGAGTTGTGCCAGACAAAAGCCTGTCGACATTGTGTCAAAAGCCGGTACGTTCTGGTTAAAAATATTGATATTGCGGCCAAAGAGGTTGCCCTCAATACGCATATTCACTTCGTTGAATGCTAGATGGTCATTATAATCACCGATAACATAGACACTTAATGGTTTTTCGCTCGTCATTTTCTCACCCTTTTTTATTGATTTGACGTTTTTTTAATCACTCAGGCTACAACTTATAAACAGGCAGACCGCGCCGCACAACAAATTTTTTTAAAAAAAAAGATGGTGCTTATGGTAAAGTTTGAATATTAAGAGGGACGTTATGTTTAATTTTACAAGAATACCAGCGGCTTTTTTGGCTCTTATATCTCTTGCGACCATCGCTACGCAAAACGCGCAGGCACAGGAAAGAACCGAGCCATCGCTTCGCACGCTTGATCAGATTGCAGTGAACGATTTTCGTGTGGGGACAACTGGGGCATTAGGTAATGCGATGGAGTTACCGAGTTTGGCTGAACGGGAATTTGAGGCGAGAAGTTGGGATCAAGATGGATTTTCTTTTGCGCTTAAGCCGACACGAGAATTCAGAGAGTCTTCGCCAAACCCTTGTAAGGACCGGAACTCTTTATGGCAAAATGTGGGTTGTGATCTGATAGACCATGGCGAGTTGCGCTATAATGGTCAGTGGAATGGCCGCGATTACCGCGTGACGATTAGCGAGTTTGAAACAGACCCTTATCAAAATATGCGCGTTTTCCAAGGTGTGCCCAGAGAGAATCTTGGTATGAATATTGAGCGTAGCCGCGGTGTTCGTATTGAAATTTCTATGCGCCTTGGTGGCTAGGCTTCTATCTTAGACTTTCACTGCAATAATCTTCACATTGCCAAAAGTAGAGACGGAAGATGAGAGTATCTCCATGCCGAAATCCTTCATGATACCTTCGATTTCCTCTTGTTTAAAAACGAGTGTCGGTGTGTAGATCTTGTGTTTCTTTTGCATCTCTTCACTCGGTAGACCGTACCGCTCTGGCAAAGGCATATCACGTTTATCGAGAGTCTTTCCAAATTCATTATCAAATCCTGAGACGGAAAGATAAAAATGTCCAAGGGGTGGTAGGCCATCTATTAGCTTTTCGGTTAAAGACATGAAATCTTTATAGGGCAGATAGTTCAATGCGCGCTGGGAATAAACAAGGTCATATGTTCCAATAGCGTCAAAATCAATATCTGTAAATTCTGTCTGGACCAGATTGATTTGTCCTTTTGAACAAATGCCTGCTTCTTCAACGGTTTGAATATTGTGTGACGGATCTTGACGGTCAATGAGGGTGACGCGCGCACCAGCTTGCGCCATACGGATTGAATGCTTTCCTGCGCCGCCACCAAGGTCGAGGGCGTGCTTGATACCATTTTCTTCAATATGGGTGAGGCATGCCGTATCCAAATCATCTATGGGCTGAGATAATAGGTCGAGTGACTGGTCCTCATGGCGCTTGAGAACGATATCCTTTAGAACGTTATATTGCTTCATGACTTCGTTTTACGAATCTTTTCGTCTTTGTAAAGCTTAGACATGATTTCAAAGATAAAAGCCGTTGACCAACCGAAGAGGATAAAACCGTTGGCCGACTGAAATGAACTGATAAGACGCCATTTTTCATCCAATACGACATCGCCAAAACCAACAGTAGTGAATGAGGATGTGGCAAAATATAAAGCGGCTTCAAGCGTCGGCATTGCTTCGACACCTAAATAGAACAACGCCCAAACCCAGATCTCAATGATATGAGCCAGAAAGACCATCAGCACACAGGCCGCCATCATAGAGGGGACCCATAAGGAGGGTAGTAATTTGTACAATCTGGGAGAAAGCTTTTCCATGGCATCAAAAGTATAGGAGAGCGCTACGGCATGAATACATACTGTGAGCGCGATAATGATACAGCCAAGAATAAGTTGCGTTAACATAGTATGATAAGAGTATCCTAACCTTGCTCTCGTTTGAAGCATGTTTCTATATGATCATCCACCATGCCGATGGCCTGCATATAAGCATAGATAATCGTCGAACCAACAAAATTAAAGCCACGTTTTTTTAAGTCTTTTGAAATGACATCGCTGAGCGCTGTCGTTGCGGGTACATCTTTTAAAGTTTTGGGATAGTTGATAATCGGCTTGCCCTCTACAAACGCCCATAGATATGCATCAAAACTTCCGAACTCTTCTTGAACCTTTAGGAATGCCCTCGCGTTTCTTATAGCTGAATTGACCTTGAGTTTATTGCGGATAATCCCCTCATTGTTCAAAAGTTCTTCTACTTTTGTGTCGTCATAGCGGGCTATTTTTTTAGGGTCGAACTGGTCAAAGGCTGTGCGGTAGGCATCGCGTTTTTTTAAAACGGTCTCCCAAGAAAGGCCGGCTTGTGCCCCTTCTAAAATCAGCATCTCAAATAGCATATGGTCATCATGAACGGGCACACCCCATTGCGTATCGTGGTATTCAAGATAGCCTGTCCAGCCATCTTTTCCCTTTTTTGCCCAGGGGCATCTGTGTAAGTTCTCGTCTACCATGCTTCCACTCTATACTAAATCCTGCTTGTGATATAGCGGTGAAGCAGATAGTTTTCTTATTATGCTGATTGAATCTTTTCTTACTATTTTCTTAGCTGTCATCGTTCTCGCCATTAAGCCCGGCCCATACATGATGGCCTTTATCGGCTTGGCAACATCCGGCAAATGGAAAGAAATGATTATATTCTGGTTGGGCTCTGTAACGGCTGGGACAATTCTTTATGTTTTCTTTCTTAAGACGCTATCTTTACTCCCTGCTGGCTTTGGATTGGCGATGATTTTTATCAAGGCAATCGCCGCTGTAATTTTTGTTTCAATGGGGTTGAATGGACTTAAAGACTCTTTGTCTGATTACAAAAGCGCCTCGAAGAAAACACAAGAAAGAATAGGTAAAGCCAGTATTTTGGCGAATTTAGGGGCGGGGTTTTTCTTAACAATTTCCAACCCCTATGACATTGTTTTTGTTGTGACGGTTATTCCTGCCCTGCTTAACCAAACTAGTTTTTCCATTCTAGACATTTTATATATTCGCGGCGCAGTCGTCGCCGCAGATGTTCTGGTCCTGATGGCATATTGCCTACCTCTCTTATTTATTCGCAATTTTCTCAATGATGATATTCTAAGAAAAATTAAGGCTGTTTCTTCCGCAGCGCTCATTGGCGTTGGTATTTACATTTTTGCGACCATTATTATGCGCTGGGACTTGCTACAAGCGAGCCTGATTTCTTCATAGGTAATTTTAATCGCTTAAGATTAGTTTTACGCCTTGTCGCCCTCTTTTCAAAAGAGATTTAACGGCATTAATACTGGTTTCCATTTTATCAGCAATGCGTTCTAAAGAATGTTCTTTGTAATAGAACAGATACATCGCGCGGCGCTGAGTGTCTGGCAGTTGTTCTAAGGCTTCGCGTATGGTCCGCGCTTTTTGTTTTTGGCCAAGCATAGCTTCACTGTCTGGTTTTTGGTCTTCGTATTGAGCAGGGATTGCCTGTGAATCCAAAGGGCGGTTCGCCTTCTTGCGCTTGAAATCAATACATTTATTGATGGTAACGCGGTATAGCCATGTTGTGAATTGCGCATCGCCTTTTTCATCCCAGTCGAGCTTTTTGTCCCATAGCTGGGCAAAAACCTCCTGTATGACATCTTCGGCTTCTGTGGAATCGCGTAAAGCACTATTTGCCAAGCGCCATAGAGGATTTAAATAACGCTCAACAAGCGCGGCATATGCGCGTTGGTCGTGATGGTGGTAAACACGGTGCAGGAGCGCATAGTCTGGTTCTTCTTGTGGGGTTTTGGCTATGTTTTTTAATGCTTTAACGGCTTTTTCGCCAGCTTTAGCATTATGTTTATCCTGTTTTAAGAGTGAGCCTTCTGTAGGGCGCATTGCTTATTTTTCCTTCTCTTGTCCTCATGGGATAAGAAGGTTGCAAAAGCCATGCCAAAAAGATTTCCTTGCAAAAGCCTATATTTAAATTCTATAATTTACATAATATTTATTAAGGGGTGGCTATATGAGATCAGAGTTAACAATTTTACTTTTAAGTGCCTCAACGGCTCTTATGGCTCATCAGGCGGGTGCACAGGAAAACGACGGTGCGCGCCGTGGGTATGATGGCTATCAGGCACCGTCTTGCGAAGCAAGTGTTGGTGCTTTACGTAATTCTTTAGGTGAGGGCTTTATATGTGATGATGAACGCGCACAAAGAGCGCTCGAGATGTTGCCAAAGAGCGCTGATATTGAATATCAAGGCAATGGTATTTTCTGTGGCCCTGTAGACTTTGGACAAGTTGAGGGTGTTACAAAGAGCCATTTTATGCTTTCTGCTGACGGTGATTTATCAAATGGTGTAGGGTTTGTTTTTCCTATGGGTGATCCGACATCGTTTGTATTAGAAAAAGATAAAGAGTTTCATGGAATCGGCCAAAGTTTTATAAGAGAAGCTCCAACAAAATCTTGCGGTAAATTACCTCCTATGATGTAGATAAATGTAGATGTTTTGGCTTAAGTGAGTAATTTCGCCTGAATGTCTAAGACTTTATTTATTTTTTCAGCCATAATCATTTTATTTTCTTGTGTTGCGCTTCAATTTTGTGTTCTATACTTTGCAAAATTGAAGGATTTTGGATGACCAATATAAGAGCACATAAGAAGTCTGCTGTTCTAAGCGTTTCAGCATTGTTATTAGCTATAGGTGCCAACAGTGCGGCCAGTGCAGAAGATGCTAGATTAACCAAGCCTTATGCCAGCGAAGAGCTGCAAACATGTCAGGATGTTTTTAACGGCAAGAGTTATAGCTCAGGTGAGCAAATCGTTTGCCCAGATAAAATTGAAAATATTGTCTCTTTTATAAATGAAAGCGGCATTTTTGGTGAAGTTGAGCATATTGGTGGTGGTCTTTTATGCCAAAACCAAGATGTATATATTGAAGGATTTGAAGAAAATGGTTTTGAGTTAAGAATGCCTTTTATGGTTGCAGAGGCTAATACTGGCCCAGACCTTTTCTTTATTATATCACCTGAGGTGCCGGCAGAATTTGCAAATCATCAAGATGTCGAGATTGAAAATGAGGCGCAAAATTATATAGCCAATAACAGCATTTATAATGGGCGTATATGTGGCCATTATTTAGGGTCTTAACGTTTTAGGTCTTTTACTTCGCTGACTGTTACAAAAGTTTCGACCTGTATCTGCTTTTGTTCAAGTAGAGCGCGTCCATTTAGACCGTCTACTTCATAGATAGCTCCAAAGCCTATAACTTTACCGCCCATAGCATGAACGGCTTCGTTCACTGCCAGTGCAGTGCCGCCAGTGGCAAGCACATCATCTAATATAGCAATGTTTTTGCCGCTTAGATCAATCGCGGCAATGTCTATGCTGTCTTGACTATATTCTGTTCCATATCGAACCGTATGTGTTTTGCCTGGGAGCTTACCTGTTTTGCGTGCCATTTGGAGGGGGAGCTTTAAAAGGTCTGCGACGGGGGCTAAAAGAAACCCGCGCGCATCGGGTAAATATAAATAGTCAGTCTGCCAGTTCGCCACAATATCCGCCAGAGCGTGATGAATTTTGATGCGAATATCCGCCGCTGCATTTAGGGCGTTGTAGTCTACGAAATCAACACCGGGCTTGAAGTCATTATATATGGATGTATGCAATGCTATGTCTTGCTTTAAACTCATAAGTCTTTTATATCATGAACAAAGCGGAGTTAAACTTTTTTTACAGAAAGATACAGCCATGAAAATTACGGTGATTGGAACAGGGTATGTTGGGCTTGTAACAGGGGCGTGTCTTTCCGAAGTTGGTCATGATGTTATATGTCTGGATATTGATCAGTCTAAAATTGATATGCTCAATGAAGGCGGTATTCCGATCTTTGAACCTGGTCTAAAGTCGATGGTTGTAAAGAACCATGAAGCAGGCCGCCTGTCTTTCACTACGGATTCTAAAGAAGCTATCGCGAATTCTGACCTTATTATGATTGCGGTTGGTACACCGCCAGATGAAGACGGATCAGCAGACCTTTCGGCTGTCCTCGGCGTTGCCAAAATGATCGGCGAGTTGATGACTGAGCACAAAACAATTGTGACGAAATCGACAGTGCCAGTAGGATCAGCGGATAAGGTTAGTGAAGCGGTGAAAAAAGCACTGGATGCGCGTAAATCTACACTGACATTCGACGTTGCTTCAAACCCTGAATTCCTCAGAGAAGGCCGTGCTGTAGAAGATTTCATGAAACCAGACCGTATTATTATCGGCGCTGATAAAAAAGAAGTGCGTAAGTACCTTGAGCAAGTCTACGCGCCGTTTATGCGGTCTCACAACCGTGTGATTAGTATGGATGTACGTTCGGCAGAGCTGACAAAATATGCGGCGAATGCCATGCTGGCGACTAAGATTAGCTTTATGAATGAGATGTCGAATATTGCGGATCGTGTGGGTGCCGACATAGAAAATGTCCGCCGCGGTATCGGTTCAGACCATCGGATCGGTTATGATTTTATCTATCCGGGGGCTGGCTATGGCGGTTCTTGTTTCCCTAAGGATGTGAAAGCATTAGGCGCTACCGCTCGTCAACATGACTATGATGCCAAACTAATTGATGCGGTTGAAGCTGTTAATGAACAACAAAAGATAGTGCTCGTTGAGAAAATTCGTAAGCATTTTGATGGGGAACTAAAGGGCCGTGTCTTTGCCCTATGGGGACTTGCATTTAAACCGAATACAGATGATATGCGCGAAGCGCCAAGCCGTGTGATCATGGAAGCTTTATGGGAGGAAGGGGCACACGTACAGGCTTTCGACCCTGAAGCGATTGACGAAGCGCACCGCATTTACGGCGAACGTAAAGATTTATGTTTAGTCAAAGATCAATGGGATGCTTTACAAGGTGCGGACGCCCTGATTGTTGTGACGGAATGGAAAACGTTCCAATCCTTAGACGTATCTAAGCTCAAAGAGCGTATGGTCACGCCTGTTATTTTTGATGGCCGCAATATTTACGACAAAGAAGCCATGAAAGAAGCGGGCGTTGAATATTACGCCATTGGTCGCCCTAAAGATTAAGTTTATTTCTATATTTGTACCTATACAGCCAAAATGCTCTCAATGCAGGCTTTGGCGCGCGGTAAGATGTGATTTTTATAAAAGTCATATGATTCAGATTTAGCCTTAGAGAATTCTTCGTCACTATGTCCCTCAGCGGCTTTGCAGAGCTGTTGTAGTTTAACACCGCCTGCGATCAGACCGAAAGCTGAACAATAGCTATGAGCGATGAAACCTGCCTTTTCTTGCGGCAGGGTCAGGATATGGTCAATAGCGGTGTTCAATTTTTTCGTATAGGCTTTGAGCGTTTCATCTGCATGGCTTTCTAAGCTTTCTATGTAGGCTTTCACTGCTACGCCTTGATCGCGAAAAGTCTTACGGAACATTAAATCGAGTGCCTGAATGCCGTTTGTGCCCTCGTAAATCGGCAAGATGCGCGCATCGCGTAAGTATTGCGCTGCGCCTGTTTCTTCAATAAATCCCATACCGCCATGCACTTGAATGCCTGTACTTGTGATATGGACAGCATTATCCGTACCGAAGCTTTTCACAATAGGGGTTAATACCTCAACAATAGCTTGCGCTTCTTTGTCGCCAGCATTTGCTTTATCAAAAGCAATCGCGGCTTCATAAGTCAGGGCGCGGCCGGCCTCGGTGAGGCTTTGCATTTCAAGAAGCATGCGTTGAACATCAGGGTGATTAATAATAGCTTGTCCGCCGCCTTGTACGCGTTCTTCTGCATAAGCGTACGCGGCTTGCAGGGCGCGGTCAGAGATGGCAACTCCCTGAAGGCCAACAGATAGTCGTGCGTTGTTCATCATGGTGAACATATAGATCAAACCGTTATTTTCTTCACCGATCAGATAGCCAGTCGCTCCCCCATTATCACCGAATTGCATTGTGCAAGTCGGTGAGGCATGAATGCCGAGCTTATGCTCGATACCGCTACAGATGAGATCATTATGTGAGCCATCCTCCATAAATTTCGGCACGATAAATAAAGAAATACCCTTTACGCCCTCAGGTGCATCAGGCGTACGTGCGAGGACGAGATGAATAATATTCTCGCTCATGTCATGTTCACCAAAAGTGATATATATCTTCTGGCCGGTGATTTTATAGCTCCCATCGTCTTGTGGGATAGCTTTAGATTTAATAGCGGCTAGGTCTGAACCAGCCTGCGGTTCCGTTAAATTCATCGTGCCCGTCCACTCACCAGATATGAGTTTTGGCAGGTAGTATTGTTTTTGCTCATCCGATCCATGATGCAATATGGCTTCCACCGCGCCTTGGTTAAGTAATGGGCATAGGCCAAAACTCATATTGGCGGCTTGCCACATCTCCTGAACTGGGAATGCTATGGCCCATGGTATGTCTTGGCCGCCAAATTCTTCTGGGAAAGGTACAGCGTTCCAACCGCTTTCGCGATATTGCTGATAGGCTTCTTTGAAACCTTTCGGCATTTCAATGGAGCCATTTTTTAATTTTAAGCCTTCTTCATCACCTGTTTTATTGAGCGGCGCGAGCACGTTGGATGCCAGTTTATTAGCCTCGTCTAAAATCGCTTCGACTGTTTCTTTATCAAAGGCAGAAAAATCAAACCCCAGCGTATCAAGGGTAAAAATCATGTCTTCAACAGGTGCGGTATAGCTCATTAAAATTCTCCTTCGCTAAACAGTCTATAATTAGAATGGTATAGAAATGCTTAAAAAAATCAATTTGTTACGAATAAAAGCAACAATGCGGCGAGTGTCATGAACAAGCCAGCAATCGGGCTGGCGCTATCGGGTATACCGCGTGCTTTGTAATACAGCATGAACCATATCGGACCCAAGCCTGTAATAATACCGGGATAGGCTGGATTAGGGGTCAGGATGATTGCGATACAGACAGATACCCATGAAATTGTATGAAAAAAGCCAATGGAAAAGGCGGCCTTTATCAATTTTCTATCGATAACTAGCGGCGGCTTCTTTGCGTTAGGCCGCATTTTTTGGCTGACGAGGACAGGAAAAGACAGCAAGAACATCATGATATTCGAGATAAACACAAAGTTTAGAGAGATTTCTAATAGGCTGTCACCATGTTCGAGCGCGATCTTGCTGACCACAGACATCAGGGAATACAGAACGGCGACGGGGATAACGGATAATAATATCTTCATGCCCATCTCACCGCGTCTGATGAATTGTAGACTGGTGATGAAAATCACAAAAGCGAGCATAATACATAGCCCTTTTACAGGATTGGCGAGTAAAAATGCGCGTTGTGTCTCATCTATTGAAAGCCAAAAAACAAAGGTCAGCATAATCGCAATGGGTTGATGTAAATTAGCGATACGTCCGTTTTGTGTGGCGGCTAAATTATACTGAACCATCATGCCAACAACTGATATAGCGCCTTCCAAAACAAGGACAAGATAATATTCAGGAATGCTCGGCCACTCCATAAAGGGAATAAGAGGCACCATCAATAATGCAGAAAATAGAGAACGAAAGGTGTTAAGGCGAAACCCATCTATCTTATAATGTTTGTTGAGCTCACTTTGAACACAATAAGTCAGCCCAGAAAATAGTGAAAACAACGCCCAGATCATGCTTATGAGAGTAAGCGAACTGGCTTGAGGCGACAAGGGTGTTTCTAATTGGGGGTGAGGTTCTTAGCGAAGATGCGAAATCAAATCGGTTTCTAATAAATCCCACCTCATGAGCAATGTTCCGAAAATATATAGGCCGATAAGAATCATCGCGATGGCAGAGAAGATGTTGATTTTGTTCAGTAATGTTTTCGTTAAGAAATTGCGTATAAATATGACAGGAAGGCAGTAAACCAGTAAAACTGCAATATCTGCTAGAAATATGGCAAGCATAACAAAGCTGATATCTATTAAAGAAAAGACAGTCGTGCCAACAAGTGTAGGGATGACTGTTATAACAAAAACAATGTCAAAAGGATTAGATAAAGCCAAGGTTATGCCGCTGCTAAGCTTTGCAAAACCGCTCAGTTTGGTGAGCTTTTCTTTCGTTTCTTTTGCTTCCTTTTGAGACGATTCAATCGAGCTTTTTAAAGCGCTTAATCCCATTGAGATAAAGATACAAGCGGCGGCGGCTTTCATAAATATAAAAATCATACCAAAGCCAGAGGGGAGTAAGGACAATGTTTTTAGCAAGAAAACATAAAGAATGACCGCACCTATATAATAACCGATCCAGAATAGGAACATGGAACGATAATGAGCGGAAGCAGATAAACTAACCATTGTTAGGATATAAGGCCCAGGTTTGAGCATTAGAAAAAGGCATGCAAAAAACAAAGGGAGCAAAGATTCAATGTTCATATTACGAAGATATTTGACTCAAATAGATATAGCAATACGGAGCAACTGGCACGGCTTTTGCAATCATGAACGGAAAGATAAAAAACAAGGTAAAGGACGATAAATGAGTGTTATAAGCGGATTAAACGCCCCAACACACATTGTAAACTATATACAGCGCGCCAGCGATGAGACTGGCGTCGATTTTTCTTATCTTGTACATCAAGCCAAAGCAGAGAGTAGTTTTGACCCGAATGCGAAAGCCCGCACATCTTCAGCCACAGGCCTGTTTCAGTTTATTGAACGCACATGGTTAGATTTAGCGGAAAAACATGGCCATAAATACGGACTTGAAGGCTTAAGCAAGCAAGAGCTCCTTGATAAACGCAAAGACCCTGAGGTTGCGAGTATGATGGCGGCGGAACTCGCCACCGAAAATAAAGCGGTACTCGAGGCAAGAACGAATGAAGATATTGGCGCGACGGAGCTATACTTCGCGCATTTTCTGGGCGCAGGGAAAGCAAGTGACTTTATAAATGCCCGTGCGGAAAATGGTGATGCTAAGGCCGCTTATTTATTTCCAAAAGCGGCAAAAGCTAATCAAGGTGTCTTCTTTAACCGCGATGGATCGGCCCGAACATTGAATGAAGTGTATGCTTATTTTGATAAGAAATTTGGATATGACCTTGGTGATATGAAGACACAACTCGCTGCGGCCAACCAAAGTAAAGCAAGCGCATCACCTAATTTAAACGAGGCAACACCTGTGGGGAAACAGGATTTGTCTAATGCGCGGGCAACATCATCTTATTATCAAGTGCGCAACAGCTCGCCGCTTTTTATCAATCCGTCTAAATTGGATGGTTTTGATGCTGATGTACAAGAGATGGTGTTGTCCCCTATTATGATGGAACTACAGACGATCCAAAACCTGCGCAGTGATGACTTGATGGCGCAGGTTAATAAGTCCCTTCTTTCTCAAGAAACAGCTTTCTCCCTATTTAGGTCTTAAAGGCGCATAAGTAATATAATTATTTCGGGCTTTAACCTTCTATTTATATTCGTCTTTTACAATAAATATGGCGTGTGTATTATGTGAGGGTAAGGAAGACATTTAACTGTGCGTGGAAATCATCAAAAACAAGCGGAAAGCGGTTCAGCTTTTGCCCATCATTTGGCGGCAAAGGTAAAGGATGTACTTGCTAATTGCATGGATGGCCGGTGGCTGTGGACGAGCAAGCTTTCCCTGAACTTAAGCGTTATTGTTATCGGCTCAATCTTGTTGGTGCAGTCCATGGTGGCATGGATGATGCTGCAAGGGTATGAAGATACGCGCTATCACGAGCTGGAAGAAAATACGCGCACGGCCATTGTCAATGTGATCGCCAGCGATCAGGGCGAAGGCGCCCTTCTAACCTATGATGAAGCGCAGCAACTTCTGGCCAAAACTCAAATCTTAGGCATGAGCATCTATAATACGGCATTAGACCGCGTATCAGAGTGGGGTCAGATCCCGCGCGTGAGTCTAGACTCTAGTAACGATATCTATAACAACTATGAAGATAAAAGCCGTTATGTCTATGATACAATTTTAAAGCCGAATGAGCTTGGCGTGCCATATTACATTGCTGTGCGCCTTGATACGCATCTGGCGCTCAAAGATATCCGCGAAATGACAAGACAGGCGATTGTGATTGTCTTACTGATGAGTGCCTTTATGGCGACATTGCTTTTAGGTCTCATTGGACAATGGTTCTTGCGCCCGATTGTCTTTTTAACGCATTTGCTGGATGAAGCGATGGGAGAGGATGAGAGTGCGTCTTTATCTAAAGAAGTCGTAAAATTCCAAGGGAAGACAGAAATTAATCGCGCGATACAGGCAGCGGCTAAATTGATTAATCAAAACGAACGTCACATCAAAGATATCAAAAACCGTGCGGAAGACCGCATACACCAACTGGCCTATTACGATACGCTGACGGATTTACCGAACCGTATTCAATTCTTGGAAAAACTCGACGAGTTTGCAAAAACGCATGATAAAGATGGGCAATTTGTTGTAGTTGCTGTTGATTTGGATCATTTTAGAGACATTAACGATACGATGGGCCATGCTGTCGGCGATATTGTTCTTAAATCTGTCGCTGAGCGTCTTAAGAAAAGTTTACCGCCGCGCGCTGTCGTGGCACGAGTGGGTGAAGATGGTTTTGCCGTTATGCTACCGATCATTAAAGATGTGAATACGGCGGAAGATATCGCCAAACGTGTTTCGCATGCAATTAAGAGTGAGCGCTATAATGTCGGGAATGAAGAACTGAGCATACATAGTTCAATTGGCTATGCCATTTTCCCTGATGATGGTGCAGAAGCCGATGCCGTACTTAAGAATGCTGATCTGGCGCTCAACCGCGCGAAAGAAGATGGCCGCGATATGATCCGTGCGTACTCGCAAGATTTTGACCTCGCCGTTCAATCACGCTTCCAGCTTCTAAGAGATTTAAGAGAAGCCCTTGAAAAAGATGAGTTCGAGCTACATTTCCAGCCGCAATTTGACTTAAATTCTGAAAAAATCATCGGGGCCGAGGCGCTTATTCGCTGGTGGAAGCCAGATAATTCAAAAGCAGGCGGTATGTATATCTCACCGGGTGAATTTATTCCAATAGCCGAAAGTTCTGGTTTGATCGTACCGATTGGCGATTGGGTTGTGCGCGAGGCGTGTATGACGGCGATGGAATTGAAGGCAGAAGGGCTTGATGATATCCGTGTGGCACTGAATGTTTCAGGTGCGCAGTTCAAGCAAAAGGATATGGTTTCAAAGATCGCGCATACGATCCATGAAACGGGCGTTGATCCTAAGAAGATTGAAGTCGAAGTCACGGAAAGTGCTTTCATGGCCGATATGAACCATACGATTGAGGTTTTAAATGCGCTGAATGAACTTGGCCTTGAGCTAGCTATTGATGACTTTGGGACAGGCTATTCTTCGCTCGCTTATCTAAGGCAGTTCCCGATTGACCGTCTTAAGATTGACCGCTCTTTTATTATTAATGCGCTTAATAATAATGATGATGCCTCAATTACACGCACGATTATCGCACTAGGCCATGCGCTGAATTTGAAAGTCTTGGCGGAAGGGGTTGAGACGATTGATCATCAGAATTTCTTNAAAGCAGAAGGCTGTGATGAAGTACAAGGATTTAGATATTCAAAGGCTCTACCAAAAGAAAAATTCATAAGCTTTTGTAAAGGCTATAAAAACAAGCTTGATAGCTTGGCAAAGCCAAAAAAATAGTCGATTAGACTAGAAAAATACCCCCCTTTGCGCTATACTATAATAGTACCATGAAAAATATGTTTCGATTGTAAAAGCCCGTGTTTTTANCCCTTTCAAGGGTTGATCTAAGGGCTTTTGTTGTTCGTGACTATAACCAAAANGAGACAANCTCATGTCAGAAATGCAGTACAATATTCAAGGTCACCATCTGGATGTCGGAGATGCGCTAAAGACGCATATTCAAGATAAGCTGGATGCGATTAACGAGAAATATTTTAATCGTGGTATTGAAGCGACGGTCACCATGACCAAGGATGGCGGCTCTACATTCAAGACACATATTTCTATGAAGGGCGGTAAGGATATTATTATTCANGCGGATTCATCTGCNCATGACCCTTATGGCTCTTTTGAAGAAGCGGCTGAGAAAGTGGCGAAACANCTTCGCCGTTACAAACGCCGCTTAAGAGACCATCATAACCGCGAGGAAAATGATGTTGAGCAGCAACTTCATGAAGCGCAGAGCTATGTTATTTCAAGACAGGAAGAACCAGCTAATGATGAAGCTGAAGAGTTTGAAAATGGCGATGAGCCATTGATCATTGCCGAGACGAAAACCAATATCTTGAAGCTTAGCGTGTCTGACGCTGTGATGCATATGGAGCTGTCTAATGTGAATGCGCTGATGTTTAAGAATGCCCAAAATGGCGAGCTTAANGTTGTCTANAAGCGNGCAGACGGCAANATTGGCTGGATTGATCCGGCGAAGAAGTANACGTCTTTAATCGTATAATTTAATTAATGGNNGAGCTACCGNATTTCAGATTTGGTAGCTCTCCTGTATGAACGGCAAACTTCTTAATCATGCCACGTAATGTTCTGTCTTGTTGTTCATGTGCTTGGCGCCACGCTAATTGCATAACAGGGCTCACACCCTCATTTTTATTCATTCGCGCCCAAACCCCAAGTAAAAGGATATCGGTTCTATCTTTGCCAGACCATTCTTGTTTTTGGCCGAGGCGCTCTGAAATACGGCGTTGGACCATTTCTGGGTCCTGATGTGCCAGCTTGCCCATATTGTTTGTGGCTTCGTTACAAATACGTGGGTCGATATCGCCCATTGCCATGACGATTAAATCAAATGCATCTATCGGGTGATGCTCAAGGAATGTCGCGAGTGCAATGACAGCCTGTGCCCGAAGATTAAAGTCTGAAGACTGCAAGGCTTTCGAAAATTCGACAGCTGTATTTGGTGGGGTTGTCATGTGGCGTTTCCTCACTACTTTCAAAAATATAGCTATGTTTTACAGCAAGCATAAGAAATATGTCAAATAAATAATTGTAAAATTTCTNTTGACATCTAAGAATATAATCCTATATCCTGAATATGAGGATGCCCATTTGGGGTCCGACATATAAACGGTTTAACGTCGACCATGGTGGTGACGCGCCGTGAGCAGTCCAGACGCATCTCAAAACGGCGCTGGATATGCATTTGAACTTGTAATGCTTATTAGGAGGTTACACTTATGACACGTTTTGATTTATCACCTTTTTTCAAATCAACTATTGGATATGACCATCTTGCGTCAATGCTTGATAGCATGGACCGTGCCAGTAATGCTGGCTCATATCCCCCTTATAATATTGAAAAGCTAGATGAGCATGCTTACCGCATCTCTATGGCTGTGGCTGGCTTCTCACCTGATGAGGTAGAGATTACGGCTCATGAAAACACCCTTATTGTAACAGGCCAGAAAGATAACGGCTCTACCGAGGACGGTGAATATCTGCACCGCGGCATCGCGACGCGCAACTTTGAACAGCGCTTTAAAATGGCGGATTATGTCGAAGTCCATGGCGCAGCGATGGAAAACGGTATGCTTCATATTGATTTGGCTCGCGAAGTGCCGGAAAAGATGAAGNCGAAGAAAANTCAAANTAGCTCAAGCGACAATTTGTTTGGAAAAGTCAAAAAATTGACAAAATCTGACAAAAAAGCTGCCTAATTTGTCTCGTACATTAGGAATATGCGTAAAACGCGCAAAAGACACAGTTTAGTAGTTTAAGTCTTTTCTCCCCCTAAGACGATGCTCCCGCTAAAGGTTTCCCTCACCTGGCGGGAGCAAATTTTTATGAAGGCTATGATTTAAAAGTCAGTGCAACGGCCACCAATTTCCCAATCGCCATAGCGTGTAGGTTCGGGACCTTGAGGGCCGCCAATTTCTTCGGGCTTTGTTTTGTTTTTTTCAGCTTTATCGGCTGTTTTCGCGTCTTGGGCGCGCTCAGCCTCTTTTCTTTTATCGTCAGTCATATATTTTATATAGGAGATAATAAGCGAGGAAACAATGGCCATTAAAGAAGTAGCCCATAATGAGTTAAAACCTTTGAGAGACCAAATTGACGCGCTGGATGACCAAATACTAGCGTTATTTAAGAAGCGTTTTGAAATCGTGGATGAGGTAATGAAAATTAAAGCGGCGAAACAAATCCCAGCTAGCCTTCAAGACCGCGTTGACCAAGTGCATGACCGCAACGTGGAGACAGCAAAAGAAATTGGCTTGGACGCAGTTTTTGCCAGTGGTTTATATAGCTATGTCATTGATTATACTTGCGCACATGAGGCAGATATTATGCCCCATGATGATAATGCGGCTGAGCGTACACCCACCCATAGGCTGAAAGCTTAACAAAGCTGAATATTTAGAAAGAAAAACAGATGAACGGATTTATTAAGACAACGATCTTGATGGCAGGGCTGACAGCGCTGTTCTTATTCATAGGTTACTTGATCAGTGGGGTCACAGGCATGTTCGTGGCGCTCGGCTTTGCGCTGGTGATGAATGGCTGGGCCTATTGGCACTCTGATAAATTTGTCCTGCGCCATTATGGCGCGCGCGAAGTCGACGCGGAGACAGCACCTGATTTATACGGCGTTGTAAAGCTCATGGCCGAAAATGCAAATCTGCCAATGCCCCGTGTTTACATTATCGATAATGCTCAGCCAAATGCTTTCGCAACAGGTAGAAACCCTGAAAATGCGGCTGTCGCGATTACAACGGGCTTAATGGACCGCCTTGATTTTGATGAAGTGGCGGCGGTTATGGCGCATGAACTCGCGCATGTAAAGAATCGTGACACGCTGATTATGACTGTAACAGCGACAATAGCCGGGGCGATCTCAATGCTGGCTAATATCGCGCTATGGTTTGGCGCTAGCCGTGATAATCGTATGGGCTTTCTAGGCGTTCTGGCGGTGAGTATCATGGCTCCCTTGGCGGCATCTTTGGTGCAAATGGCGATAAGCCGTTCCCGCGAATTTGAAGCGGACCGAGTAGGCGCGCAGATTTGTGGCCGTCCTTTATGGCTCGCCGATGCGTTGGCAAAAATAGAAAATGCCGCCCAGCATATTGATAATTATCCAGCCGAACAAAATCCTGCGACGGCGCATATGTTTATTATTAATCCATTGCATGTTCATCAAATAGATGGTTTGTTCTCTACACACCCATCAACGGCAGAGCGTATTAAACGCCTTCAGGCAATGGTATAAGGCTTAGAGTATGACACAACATAAAACCGCATCGCAGGCACAAACTAATGCCCGTCTGACGGCGCTTCGTTTGCTTGAAAATGTGATCAAGCGTAAGCGGTCTATGGAAGAGGCCATGGAGCTGGAACAAAGCTTCGCTAGCCTTCGGTCAGATGACCGTGCTTTTGCCCGTATGCTGGCGGCGACAACATTGCGCTATTGGGGGCAAATTAATGCGATCCTTGATAAATGTTTGAATAAGCCCGGACCAGTAGACCCCTTTGAGGCGCATCTGACTTTATGTCTGGGCGTCACACAACTACTTAGGATGCGCATTCCGTCCCATGCCGCAATTCATGAAACAGTGGAGCTGTGTACGCATGTGCGTACGTCCCGTAGCAAGGGGCTGGTAAACGCTGTTTTGCGCAAAATTGATAAGCAAGGTCAGGCATTGTTACAAAGCGTGCCTCTAACGGTAAATATACCTGACTGGCTCTATGCTCAGTGGCTTGAGGATTACGGTGAGATTGAAGCCCCATTAATTGCGCAGGCGAGTCTGAACCAAGCGCCGATTGATATTACGGTTAAAAAAGTTGAGGAAATTGATTTTTGGCGAGAGCGTCTTGAGGCTTTGCAAATGCCCGGTGGAAGCCTGCGCCTGACTCAAAAGACATCGATAGAAGATTTGTCTGGCTATCTAGATGGGGCTTGGTGGGTACAGGATATGGCGGCCAGCCTGCCGGTTAAAATACTGGACGACGTGGCTGGAAAACGTGTTTTGGATCTTTGCGCCGCACCGGGCGGCAAGACCATGCAACTGGCCGCGGCAGGCGCGCATGTAACTGCACTTGATCGTTCATCGGGCCGTATGCGCCGCTTGGATGAGAACTTAAAGCGCACTAAGCTGGATAAGAATGTTGAGACAGTGATCGCCGATGCGCTGAGTTGGGAGACCAAAGAAAAATTTGATATCGTACTGATTGATGCGCCGTGCTCGGCCACAGGTACGATTCGTCGCCACCCAGACCTTCTACACCTAAAAACGCCGCAGGATGTCGAGAAGTTGATGGCGTTACAAGCTAAAATTCTGGCGCAGTTACCCACGTTATTGAAAGAGGGCGGCATGGCGGTTTATGCGACCTGTTCTTTGCAAAAGAGTGAAGGAGAAGCGCAGATTGATGCCTTCTTAGCTGAGAATAAAGACTTTAAACGCTTGCCGATTGAGGCTGAGGTCTTCTCAGGTCTTGAGACGCTTATAACAGCACAAGGAGATTTGCGCTGTCTACCGCATCACCTAACGGCTTCTGGCGGTATGGATGGTTTCTTCGCCGCGCGGCTTGTGTGTATATAAATTTCTTGACTTTCTCTCGCTAAAATTTTACATATTTGTAAATTTTAATAAAGGAAAAGCTTCATAATGTCTGATAATCAAATTCAAAGAGAACCAATTAGAAGAGAATTTAACTTTTCTAACGTTGCCCGTTTTAAGTGGCCTTTTATGGATTCTTATTTGCATGACAACCCTTCCTATAAAGAAATTATGAAGAACGCTGAGCACAAACGCGCTTTTGGTAATGCTATTTTCTATTATCGTAATAAAAAAGAACTTCAACCGTCTGGCATTCCTGTCTTGGGAAAGCACTTGCCTGATTTATCCATGCACCGTGTGGGGCGTCACTTAGCACTTTTCGGTGCGATGACGATGGTCAGTCTGGTCTTTTTACCTCATCAGGCGATAGAGGTGGGGCTTGGAGTTGCGGCTATGGGCCTAGGTGTTTTGGTTAAATATGCGGGTGCGCATTTGTTTAATTCAGATAAAGCGGCATTACAAAATGCCTTTGCGAATTGTTATTCGAAGGCGCAAGAAGTGTATGAAGTACCTGCCGATGCATCTAATGCGGATAAAGTTGCAGCCTTTGAGAAATTATTAGAAGACCCAGATTACGCAGAGTGGGTAGGGAATGCTAAGGAGCATGCCGAACATCACAGCGGCTCTTCTCGCTATGGAAATGTTTTGATTAATGTCGGTGCAACAATTGCAACAACAGGTTTCCTAGGCGGTATTATGGAGACATTGGTTGCGGTTTCAACATTGGTTGCGGGCGGTGTTTTAGAGTATTTAGATACTAAAGATGCTGTTGATAGAGCGTATAGTGCTGTCTTTGGAGATAGATACGGCTCTAGAAGAGATGCAAATACTCAATCAGGTCCAGCAATTCTTGATCCGAAGTAACTAAACTTTAGAAAATTGTAAATAATGGCCACACTCTGGCATTGAGCTCTTGATTTATGTATCCTATAAGGTGAGTCGCATTCGCGGCATTGCATATAGCATATAAATTTTGAGGAACATATGTCTGATATTAAAATTGCCCCATCCATTCTGTCCGCTGATTTTGCCAATTTAGGCGAAGAAGTACGCCGTATTGACGAAGCTGGTGCAGACTATATTCATGTTGATGTGATGGATGGGCATTTTGTTCCAAATATCACGATAGGGCCAGATGTTGTAAAAGCTCTTCGCCCGCATACGAAAAAGACTTTTGATGTGCATCTTATGATCTCACCCGTCGATCCTTATATCGAAAGCTTCGCTGAGGCAGGCGCAGATATTATTACGATTCACCCAGAAGCTGGCGCGCATTACCACCGCACGCTCCAAGCGATAAAAGCAATGGGTAAGAAGGCAGGTATTTCACTCAATCCAGGCACACCGACATCAGTACTTGACCATGTAATGGATTTGGTGGATCTGGTTCTTGTGATGACGGTAAACCCAGGCTTTGGCGGCCAAAAATTTATTCCATTACTTGATAAAATTAAAGACGTACATGCACGCATACAAGCGAGCGGGCGTGATATAGATTTAGAAGTAGATGGCGGCGTTAATGAAGATACGGCAAAACAGGTTATTGCGGCGGGGGCGAATGTTTTGGTGGCGGGCACGGCGACATTTAAAGGTGGGCCTGAGCACTATGCAGAAAATATAAAGAAGTTAAGAGGATAGTTAGAGGGTAAGAGGCTGGAATGACAGCACACACAACAACAAAATCATCTGGATTAGGCTTCCTGTCCCTAGAAGGGCTGGCACCTTTTTTCGTGGATTTGAAGTTCCGCGCTGTTGATTTTATGCGCTCTACGCCGATTTATGATTGGGTTTTATCGGATAAACAACCGCAGAAATTCATTGTGGAACTTGGTGATGTTTGGCCCGGTGATTCTGGGCGTGGACGTTGGCTCTGTAATGAGGTTCTGGATTGCA
The DNA here is from genome assembly GCA_002710775.1 of Micavibrio sp. Lineage (GTDB taxonomy): Bacteria > Pseudomonadota > Alphaproteobacteria > Micavibrionales > UBA9664 > UBA9664. The sequence continues at coordinate 50,776 of PALX01000025.1, forward strand.
AAGGTTCATTGCTGAGAGCGGAAAATGGTTTTTGGGATCAAAAAATTGATTATAAAGCGCAATATAATCATTTGCACGGCTTTGGCTGGTTGCGTGATTTAAAAGCACTAGGCGGTGATGTNGCGCGTGGACAGGCACGTAAACAGATTGATCGCTGGATTCATAAATATTATCGTTGGAACGCGATTGCATGGCATAAAAATGTGCTGGGTGTACGTCTATCTAACTGGATTAAACTGTATAGTTTCTTTGGCGCTTCGGCAGATGATCATTTCCAGTCTTTGTTTTTCCAAAGCTTATCGAAGCAATACAAACATTTGTGTAACATCCTACCTGAAACCTATGAATCCGTTGCAGATCTTCAACTCATCTGCGCCTTGGTTTATGGTGGTTTAAGCCTGAAAGGCCAAGAGGCTAAGCTTGAAAAAGGATTGGAACTCCTCGATAAAGCGCTGGGTGTTCTTGTATTGGAAGATGGCGGTTTTGTCACCCGTTCTCCAGCTGACCTCGTTGAAGCAATTAAATGTATATTGGATTTGAAAACAGCCCTTAAAGAAGCGGGATATCCTGTGACTCCCGTGATTGAACAAACGCTGGACCGTGCTATCCCTGCACTTCGTTTTTTCCGTTATGAAGATCGTAAGCTGGGCTTGTTTAACAATGCGCAAGAAGGCGAAGAAGATATCTTAGCGCTTATTTTTAAACGTGCTGGCGTACGCGGCAAGACATGGAAATCTCTTCCTTTTAGTGGTTATGAACGTATCGAGCATGGCAAAACATTGCTTGTGATGGATACGGGTCTGCCATCAAGAAGCGCGGAGACGCTTCCTCTTCATGCCGGACCGCTGGCTTTTGAATTATGTTACGGCAAGGACCGTATTTTAACGAATTGCGGGACACACCCTGTGCATCCCGACTGGATTTATGCGCTACGGTCTACACCGGCCCATAATACATTAACGGTGGATCACCGTAATGCCTATGAGATTAAAGATAATGGCCATATTGGCCGCGCCAATACAATTAGCCAGTCTGAGCGTAAGGATCTTGACGGGGCAAGTCTGATTACAGCCAGCCATGATGGCTATTTCACGGTCAATGGTTTGGTGCATCAGCGCCGCATCTATGTCAGCCCTGACGGACACGATATTCGCGGCGAAGACACGCTGGAGCGCCGCGTCTTTAGTGGTAGGCCTCACCATTATGCTATCCGTTTCCACCTGCACCCGACGGTGAAAGTGTCTATGGTGAGTGGCGGTAACGAGGCTTTATTGAAAACGAAATCAGGTACGGGCTGGCGCTTCTTTGCGAGTGGATCATATAATGTGCGGCTAGAAGATAGTATTTATTTAGGCAAAGGCGCAGAACCAAGAAAAACAAAACAAATCGTGCTGGAAGGTGAAACCACAGCGCCCATTACGGCGGTTAAGTGGGCGGTTCAGCGCGAAGGTGTATAGGTAAGTAAGAAGAGGAAGTTACATGTCATCTCAAAAAGCGGTATCAACGCTTGCGCTCCTGCGCGAGCATGCAAGGCTCGTGCTATCAGGATTCTTCCTGATCTTTTTTTCTGTATTTGGCCAAACGATTTTTATTGGGGCGTATATTGGCGATATCCGCCAAACTTTTGACCTGAGCCAGTCTGAGATTAGTGCCATGTATATGGTGGGTACAGTACTAAGTGCCGTATCACTCGTTTTTGTTGGCAAGCTCGTCGATATTATGAAGGAAACCTATGTGCTGTATGGGGCGCTCGTTTTCCTAGCGGCGGGATGTTTGCTGATGGCATGGACACCGTATGCGCTTCTTATTCCTGTCTCATTTTTCTTACTGAGGCAGTGCGGCCAAGGGTTGATGCCTTTAGTATCTAACACATGTATTAATCGCTATATTGAAAATGGCCGAGGCAGAGCGACGGCCTTTGCAGGGCTTGGTGCTTCTGCTCATGTTGCGATTTTCCCGGCGATTGCTCTAATTATGAAGGATTATTTTACATGGCAGCAAAGCTGGATGATGTTTGCAGGCTTTATTATTGTAGCCCTCATTCCATTCTTTTTTATATTCTTCCTCACGCATGATAAACGCCGCGCGGCACATGAGGCCGCTCTCACTGCGCGTGAGAAGGCAAACGAAAAGCATGAGCATGATATACATTTGACGCCGGATAAGAACCAAAAAGACGTTCTAACCGATTTGCGTTTTTATATTCTCGTGGCTGTTATGGTGATTGTGCCACTCTTCTTCACGGCCATTATGTTTTTCCAAGAACAAATAGCGATTTCCAGTAATGTAAGCCATGAAGCTTTTGTGGCTGGTTTTATCTTTCTCACCATTGCCAGCGTGTTTGGTAATCTAAGCAGTGGGTTCATCATGGATTATCTGGGTGAGGTGCTAATGCTTTGTGTGACCCCTGTTTTATTTGGGTTGGGTCTGGTTTGTTTTATTCAGGCCGATAACTTAATTTGGGTTTATACTGCTTTTATCTTCACCGGGCTATCTATGGGCATTGCGGGTACGCTTGGCGGTCCGATAGTGGCTAAGCTTTTTGGCACAAAATATCTGGGGTCTGTGAAATCAATGCTTTCGGCAGTTATGGTTTTAGGGACTGCCGCCTCACCGCTGTATGCTGGTGTGTTGATGGACCATGGTTACAGCATGGATTTCGTACTTATGACATTTTTGGGCTATACGGTAGCGGCGTGGCTGTTGTTGATTGCCTCACTTAAAATGTTCAGATAAGCGACTATTCGTCTTCACCGTCTCCGATCATGCCGTCTTTTTGATTGTTATACAGCGACGCATAAAGGCCTTTTTTCTTTAAGAGCTGGCTATGTGTGCCATCCTCGACGATATGACCTTCTTTTAGGACAATAATGCGGTCTAGGCGCGCAATCGTTGATAAGCGGTGAGCAATTACAATGGTTGTACGTCCCTTCATAAGGTTCTGGAAGGCATTTTGTATATAGATTTCGCTGGTGCTGTCCAAAGAGCTTGTGGCCTCATCCAGCACGAGTATAGGCGCTTTTTTAAGCATGGCACGGGCAATCGCCACCCGTTGCTTTTCACCGCCTGAGAGCTTAATACCGCGTTCTCCGACTAAGGTGTTGAGCCCCTCGGGAAGCTTATCAATCATTTCGGTTAGATATGAATTTTTGACAACTTTCCGTATGGCTTTTTCATCGGCATCTGGCTCGCCGTAAGCAATATTATCCCAGATAGAGCGGTGAAACAGCGTTGGTTCTTGCGGCACGAAACTGATGTGACGGCGTAAATCAGCCTGCCTGATTTTATCAATACGCTGGCCATCTATTTCAATATGTCCTGATTGCGGATCCATAAATCGTAGGAGAAGCTTTACAAATGTACTTTTCCCGCTTCCTGATGGGCCTACCAGACCGACCCTCTCCCCCGGTTTTATTTGTATATCCAACTCAGAAAATACTTCCTGATCATCGTCGTTATAGCTGAAACGTACGTTTTTGAAGTCTATCTTTCCTTTGGATATTTTAGGCTTTTGCGGGCGCTTTGGATCGTGAAGTGTTGGCTCTTGTTCTAATAAGACGTACATTTCTTCTGCGCGTGCGAGAGAGCGATAGATAACTTTCACGCTGTTGCCGAATTCAACCAAAGCATCGCTCAGCTTCACAAGCAGCATTTGTAAGAAAACGACAGTCCCGATGGTCATGGTGCCTTCTGCCCATAAAGACAGCGCATAGAATAGAACAAAGGTTTGAATGATAATGTTCAGGCTATATTGTGTCGTGAAGATCACGGCGCTCCAGCCCCAGCCATATTGCATGGAGCGTGTTTTACGGTGATTTACTTCTTTGAATCGCTCAAGTTCGTCTTTTTCGCGCCCAAAAACTTTGATGGTCAGGAAGTTCGTGACACTGTCAGCCAGCGTTGCCGTGACTTTTGACTCGAGCATGGAATAGTCGCGATCATGGCGCATTTTCTTTTTGAGTAGAAAACTAATGGCGCCAATGAAAAAAAGCGCCCAAATAATAGCGGGCAACATGGCTGGCGGTGAAAAAGCGTATATGGCGACACCAACAGCGATGACCTTAATCACGAGGGAGAGTAGGTTTTCAGTGATCTCGACTTCAAGATTGAGGTAAGCATCACCCACGCGGCGTAATTGTGCGACGAGGCTCCCAACAAAGCTGTTCGCATAAAAATCATAAGAAAACTTTTGTAGTTTTTCGACACATTCATTTTCCAAATCACGAACGACAAGGGCGCTGGACAAGCAAACAAAGCTGGTGATGCAGACACGGGCAATGAGGCCTATAACGTAAAAGAAGACGATCATCAGAAAAAGATGAAAGACGTCATTCCAGATCGTTGCTTCAAGGGGCGGCGTAAGCGGTGTAATGTAATCTATCAGCTTCTTAAACTGATATGGAGCCAGCACATCCCATGCTATTGTGGCAATGATTGAACTCAGCATCACGATGACGCGAAACCAAAAATATTTAGGACGGAACTGAAACTTGAAAAAGTATATTAGCAATCTGCGGTGAAGTGCTTTATCTATAGGAGGACTATCGCTAGACGGTGAAGTAGACATTTAAACATGATAGAGAATGCGGGATATTAAATCTATGCAAAAAACAGGCTTTATGACAGCTCTCATGAATTTTATTGTGGTCTTTCTTATGAGCATATCAAGTGTATATGCGCAAGAAACAGGCGATAATAATGAAACATTGGAAAAAGAGTTTGCTGAAGATTATAAACGGGAGCAACCAGGCCGTGTCTGGAATTTTGCATGGGAGAATGATTCATTTGGCGATGGTAGTGACCAGAATTACACGAACGGCGTACGTGCGAGTTATATTAATCTGGACGCGGACTTTCCCAAAGTCTTAAGAGCTATATCAGAATACCTACCGATGTTTGAGGTAAATGAGACATCTTTTGTGACCTATTCATTCGGTCATAATATGTACACACCGCGTAATATTCGAAGGCGTACACTCAATCCTAATGATCGCCCATATGCCGCGCATTTATACGGCTCAGTCGGTATGGCGACTCTCAAAGATAATCGTGCGGATGAAGTAGAATTGAGTGTTGGTATTATAGGCCCTGAGGCTTTGGGCGAACCTATTCAGCGTGAAGTACACCAGCTTGTGAGGACGACCCTGCCTAAAGGATGGGAACATCAACTTGATACCGAACCTGCCGTTACTTTGGGGTGGCAACGTGTTTGGCCTGAATATAGACGCTGGACTGTTGATGGACTGGCTATATCGGTAGACCCGCATATCGGGACGACTGTCGGTAATGTTTATACCTTTGCTAATACAGGGGTGACGTNCCGTATCAGTCCAAAAGGCGAGCGTTTTCATGCCGCACCAGCGCGTGTACGTCCGGGATTACCTGGGGCTTCCGTATTTGAAATTCCTGAAAAAGAATGGGGCTGGTCTTTATTTGCCGGTGTTGATGGCCGTGCTATTGCACGGAATATCTTTCTTGATGGCAATACGTTTAGTGATAGCCACAGCGTCGATAAGAACTACTTTGTCGCTGATTTGAACGCAGGTATTAGCCTGATATATAAGAAAACACGCATCAGCTATACGCTTGTTCACCGTACAGAAGAGTTCGAAGGTCAGGATGATCGCCAAATATTTGGCTCGATTTCTATTAGCCGCCAGTTTTAAAAAATACTTGCTGAGTGAGTTTAGTTCCACTATCCTCAAATGAGAACAAAAAGTAAACAAATAGTATAAAAGCTGAAAAACAATGGCGAAGTCTCAAAAGAATTATATCTGTCAATCATGCGGCTCGGTCTACGGAAAATGGGCGGGCAAGTGCGAAGCATGCGGTGAATGGAATAGCCTAGCTGAGGAAATCGTTGAGGCTGGACCTGCAAAGAGTATCGCGGCAAGCAGTTCTAAAGCCAAAGGTAATGTCATTGATTTTGTCTCCTTGGATGGCGAGGCTCAGAAATTGCCGCGCCGCTCAAGTAAAATACAAGAGCTGGACCGTGTTTTAGGCGGCGGCCTCGTACCAGGGTCGGCAATATTACTGGGCGGTGATCCGGGGATCGGGAAGTCAACGCTTTTACTACAGGCGGTCTGCAAAATTGCGAATGCAGGAATGCATTGTTTGTATATATCGGGTGAGGAGGCTGTAGATCAGGTGCGTTTGCGCGCTGAACGTTTGGGTCTTGAAAAAGCGCCTGTAGGATTGGCGGCGGCAACATCTGTGCGTGACATTGTAACCTCAATTGAAAAGTCACCCGAAAAGCCCGAACTTGTCATCATCGATTCTATCCAGACAATGTATGTTGATACGATTGATTCTGCGCCGGGGACTGTGACGCAAGTGCGTACAGCGTCGTCTGAGCTTATAAGATTAGCGAAGAAGCGTAACATTGCCATTATTCTTGTCGGCCATGTCACTAAAGACGGTGCCATTGCCGGACCGCGTGTCTTAGAACACATGGTCGATACAGTGCTCTATTTTGAAGGGGACCGTGGTCACCAATTCCGTATTTTGCGGGCGGTGAAGAACCGTTTCGGCCCTACGGATGAGATCGGTGTCTTTGAAATGGCGCAGGCGGGATTATTGGAGGTGAATAATCCTTCAGAACTTTTCTTGTCTGAGCGTCAAGACAATACACCGGGGAGTGTGATTTTAGCAGGGATGGAAGGGTCACGCCCTGTATTGGTTGAGGTGCAGGCCTTGGTTGCGCCAACAGCCTTTCCGACACCTAAGCGCGCGGTAGTTGGCTGGGATTCGAATCGTCTTTCGATGATTACAGCCGTTATGGAGGCCCGCTTTGGTATATCCTTAAGTATGTATGATATTTATCTAAATATTGCCGGCGGCCTTCGTATTACGGAGACTGCGGCGGATTTAGCCGTGGCGGCGGCATTGTTGAGTTCACTGAACAATGAACCAACCGCCAAGGACACAGTTGTTTTTGGAGAAGTCGGCTTGGCTGGCGAGATCAGACCTGTGGCCCAAGCTGAACAGCGCCTTAAAGAATCGGCGAAACTTGGCTTTAAACACGCTATCGTGCCTGAAACAAAGGGTAAGAAAGCAACGCCAGATATCATTGATGGTTTATCAGTGATCAAGATGAAAGATTTAAATGATTTAATCGGGATGCTAGGGCGTCCAAAATCTAAGCAAAAAGAAGCATTTTAACTTTGTTCAATAACTATGCCAATTAACGTGGCTGGCGTATATGCACGGTACGCTTGGGTGTCGGCTTTTTTGGTGCTTTGATAATATCCTGCGATTTACCATCTAGTATGACGCCATCGTCAATAGTTACACCGCCAAGAATACGCGCGCCGCTATATACGCGTACATTATTGCCGATAGTTGAGAAAGCCCCAATAGAAGCTGCATGGATTTCGGTGCGCGGACCGATAATAACCCCTTCATCAATGCGTGCTCCTGCATAGACAACAGCTGAGCGGTCAATGGTAACATTGTGATGGACGTTGGCATCCTTATGAACGCGTCCTCCATCTTCACCGTCTGGATTTACATGCGTATCAAAATCACATGGTGCTTTCGACGAACTACCATTGATACAGCTATGATTTCTTGCATGCATAGCCGCTGTTGCCATACCTTTAGCCATAATATTCTCCCATTTATGCTTGCTATAATAATAACACCGAAAAAAAATAAAAAAAGACATAAAGTTGTCTTGCTAACAGTTTGCATGAAATATCATTATTGATTGGGAAAAAACGTTATAATGCTTGAAAAACAGACGTAAAATCCATATCAATAGATATGATTATCGATGTTCTGGTCCTTGCCGTTTTATTAATCTCAATTCTGATTGCTTTTTTTCGAGGCTTTATCAGAGAAGTGCTAACGATTTTTGGCCTTGTAGGCGCGTGTTTTGCTGCCTATATCTTTGCACCGATGTTAGAACCGGTATTGTCTAATTTCTTTGTTTCACCAAGCACAGAAGAAGTTGGTAAGTTTCTTGGCATTATCCCCTATCCGTTGCTTGCAAAATTGTTGGCTTATGGCGGCGTCTTTATTGTTTTTATGATTGTGCTTTCCCTCTTGTCGCATTTTCTATCAAGCGGCGCTGAGAAGATAGGGCTGGGCTCTATAGACCGTGTGCTTGGCGCGATATTTGGTTTAGCCCGCGGTCTTTTACTTGTTGGACTTCTTTATCTGCCTTTTTTCTATATTCTTGATGATGCGCAAAAAGAAAGCTGGTTTGGTCGTACTATGACACATTCCTATTTGGAAATGACAGCGAAGGGTATTGACCATTTTATTCCAAAAGGCGCTGAAGAAAAAGTTGAAGAAGTCAAAGAAGAAGCCCCGTCAAATATTGAACGCCTTATCCGCGGGGCGCAACCTGACCGTAGCGATGAAGCGGAAGAAGACACGCCAGCCTATGATAAAGATAAACGCGAAGAGATGGATCAGCTCTTTGAAGATGTTGGAGACGAATAATGACCGCCTATGACCCACAGACCGATAAATTGAAAGAAGAATGTGGGGTTTATGCAGTCTACAACATTGAAAATGCGGCGGCGTTAACAGCCTTAGGCCTTCATGCGCTTCAGCACCGAGGCCAAGAGGCCTGCGGCATTGCGACTTTCGACGGTGAAGACTTTCATGTGCGGCGCGCTTTGGGGCTGGTCGACAATACTTTCTCTAAAGCCAGTGTAATGGAACAGCTTCCCGGTAGCCGGGCTATCGGCCATAACAGATATTCAACATCCGGCACACCTGTTCTTCGGAATGTTCAGCCTTTATTTGCGGATCTTTCCTTTGGCGGGTTGGCACTCGCTCATAATGGTAATTTAACCAATGCGTATGGCCTTCGTCAGGATTTGGTGAAATCGGGTGCTTTATTTCAGTCAACTTCGGATACGGAAGTTATTGTTCATCTTATTGCTCGCTCTAAAGAAGAAAAATTTGAGGCCCGTGTTGTTGATGCGTTGAAGCAGGTTGAAGGGGCTTATTCTCTGGTGCTGATGACCCGTAAAAAGATTATGGGTGTACGTGATCCGCATGGTGTACGTCCGCTTATCTTAGGCAAGTTGAATGATGGCTATATTCTGGCTTCTGAAAGCTGTGCATTGGATATTGTAGGCGCTGAATATGTTAGGGATATCCAACCCGGGGAATTGATTACAATTGATGAGAAAGGGATGCGAAGTAGTTTTCCTTTTGCAAAGAAGCCAAGCCGTTTCTGTATCTTCGAATATATCTATTTCGCGCGTCCGGACAGTTTCATGGAGGATAAATCCATTTATGAAATGCGTAAAGAAATTGGCGCTGAACTTGCACGTGAAAACCCTGTCGAGGGGGCAGACTTAATTGTGCCTGTGCCTGATAGTGGTGTGCCTGCGGCTATTGGCTATGCACAAGAAAGTGGTGTGCCATTTGAACTGGGTATTATTCGTAACCACTATGTAGGGCGTACATTTATTGAGCCAACCGATAAAATTCGTAATTTGGGGGTTAAGCTTAAACATAACAGTAACCGTAAGTTATTGGCCGGAAAGAATGTTGTTCTTGTCGATGATTCCATCGTACGCGGGACAACATCGAAGAAAATTGTAGAGATGGTCAGAGATGCTGGTGCTAAGGAAGTGCATATGCGTATTTCCAGTCCGCCCTCCAAACACAGCTGTTTCTATGGCATCGATACCCCTGAAGATAGTGAGCTACTGGCGCATAACCACAGTCCTGAGGAGATAGCGGATATCATCAAGGCGGATTCTGTGTCGTATATCTCATTAGACGGTCTGTACCGCGCTGTTGGTCAAGCTAGACGTAATAGCGATGATCCGCAATATTGTGATGCTTGTTTTTCAGGTGAATATCCTATCTTCTTAACGGATCGTGAAGAAAAACACGATAAAATGAAAATATCGCGCTTAAAAGAAGCGAGTAAATAGTGAGGATTAATCTATGCGTGGGATGATATCAAAAGCTTTGTGCTTTGCGGTTTCTATGGTGTTGGCGACAAGTTTCATTGGTGAGACTCTGGCGCAAACAAATAATGTCCATGCCCCAAAATCTATTGTTAAAGAAGCCCTGCGTCTTCAACAGCAAAAGGGGGATAAAGACCCTTCTACGACACCTTGGAAGCAAGATCTCAAGCTTCAGCGTTTCTTAAACTACTATTATACAAAGAAGCCTGCTTTCCAAACGCCTATTATGGTTCAGCGATTGATTGAATTGGGGTATATGGACCAATTGCCAACACAGCAAAACTATGTGATTGGGTTTTTGGCCGTGGTTTTTCATGATAATAAAGACGTTTTAAAAAGCTGGCTGGATCAACTTGATGCTACGCAGTATCAAGCTGGGGCGATTGTGCGTGCCGCACGTCATGCCGGTGCAACGGACATTATTAAACAGTGGACGGAAGAGCAAGGCTGGGCATATACGGAAGAAGATGCCTTTGACCCGCTTCCTATGCCACTGGAAGACGAAATTGTTACGCCTGAGGATGTAGAGCGCTTTTGGGGTGCTTATATAGCAGACGGGCGTGAGGCGTATCTCTCTAAACTTTTCGATACGATGCTAGTGACAGACGTTCAGCTTAATCAAGAAGAGATTAATAAGGGTAATTATGAAACATTCAAGAAACGTTCAGTCAATGAAGTCATTGAGGGCGTGTTGATTAATGCCGGTATTCAATATGAACATGTAAAAGATTATTTACTTAATTTGGCATCCAAGAATCAAAACGCCGCGCAAAACCAGCAATTACAGCGTATTATTGCCAATGTCTATGCGACACGTAATAGTCTGGATTCACAAAAAAGAGCGATACAGTAAAAATTTAGAGGGACATTATGGCACAGTTAGACAATAAAATTGCACTGGTAACAGGCGCATCCAGAGGGATCGGTGCGGCATCTGCTAAAGCTTTGGCGGCGGAAGGCGCGCATGTTATTTTATGCGCACGTACAATTGGCGGTTTGGAACGTACGCATGACGAGATTGCCGAACAAGGCGGCACGGCCACGATCATGCCGCTAGATTTGAAAAAAGGCGATGATATAGATATGGTTGGACCCAATGTTTTTGAGCGGTTCGGCGGGCTAGATATTCTCGTTGGTAATGCTGGCGCACTAGGCGGACTTCGTATGGTCTCACACCATAATCCAAAGGTTTGGAAAGAAATTTTTGATGTCAATGTGCATGCGAATTATCGCCTTATCCGTACGCTCGATCCGTTACTAAAAAAGTCAGATGCTGGCCGCGCTGTGTTCATTACGTCACGTCTGGCTGAAATGAATGAGCCATTCTTTGGGCTTTATGCCGCGACGAAAGCGGCGTTGAATGCTTTTGTGAAAATATATGCGGCAGAAATGGCGGAGACAAATGTGCGTGCTAATTTACTCGCTCCAGGAGTTATTCATACCAGTATGCTTGATGAAGCGTATCCTGGCGGCTTTCCCGACAAAAGTGAACTGGTTCAGCCTGAGGATGCAGCGGCAGAAGTGCTAAAGCTGTGTTTACCTGAGTGTAATGATAATGGGCAAATTCTCTGCCCCGCTTCTTAAATAATCTTTGATCTAGCAGAAACTACTTTGCGTATGGATTCTTAGATTTTCTAAGGAGGACACGAATTGGTGTGCCCGGCATATTAAAGTCACTGCGTAGTGAGTTCATAATATAACGCTTATAACTATCTGGTAGGGCTTTGGGCACAGAGCACCACAGCGCAAAAGTCGGCGGTCTTGTATTAATCTGTGTGATATAGCGCAATTTATTCGGGCGTCCACGAACAAGGGGTGGTGGATGGTGGCTGACAAGGGCTTCTAGCCATCTGTTCATTTTACCTGTAGAAACCCGTGTATTCCATAGCTCATAAAGGTTGAGAAGACGGTCCATTAATTTGCCTAAGTTACGGCCATTAAGAGCAGACATAGTTTGTACGGGTAAGTCTTTGATCTGTGATAAGGAGAGCTCCATACGGTCTTTAATATCAGCGAGGGTTTTTTCCTTATCTTCAACAATATCCCATTTATTGATGGCAATGGCCAAGGCACGTCCCTCTTCAATCGCATGGGCGGCAATCATTAAATCTTGTTTATCAATACCAAGTGTTCCATCAAGTACAAGGACGACGATTTGTGCCAAGCGGATGGCACGCATACTGTCTTCAACAGACATTTTTTCGATCTGATTTACAACACGGCTCTTGCGGCGCAGTCCAGCTGTATCAACGAGCTTGAACTTGCGTTCATTATAGGTCCAGTCAATGGCAATCGCATCACGGGTGACGCCAGCTTCAGGGCCTGTCATTACACGATCTTCGTTCAAAAGAGCATTGACTAGCGTTGATTTTCCGACATTAGGACGACCAATAACGGCGATCTTGATCGGTTTCTGACTGACTGCTTTTGCACTTTTGTCTTCGAATTCAAATTCGTCATTACCTTCAATGTCATCAAGGCTGTCAAAGTCGATTTCATCGTCGTCATCTTCCTCGGGCACGTATTCATCACCGTCTGGGATATGCTCTAAGAAGGCTTCAAACAAATCGGCAAAGCCGTGTACGTGTTCAGCAGAAATGGGATAAGGTTGACCAAATCCGAGGCCGTAGCTTTCGCCGATTCCTATGTCTCCTTTGGAGCTTTCGCATTTATTGACGATTAATAGCTTGGGTTGTTTTTGCTTGCGAAGCCATGCGGCAAAATGTTGATCTAGCGGGGTCACGCCCTCGCGACCATCAATAATAAAAGCAAGTAGATCCGCGCTTTCAACAGCACGTTCCGTTTGTGCACGCATACGGCCAAACATAGAATCGTCGAAACTTTCTTCTAAGCCAGCGGTGTCAATCATGGTGATGGCTTTACCTTGGATCACCGTGTCTTCTTCGCGGTAATCGCGGGTAACACCGGGCGTATCGTCGACAATAGCCATTTGCTTCCCAACGACTTTATTAAAAAGCGTAGATTTTCCAACGTTAGGACGCCCGATCAGGGCTATACGAAATCTTTTCTTTTCCATCATTGATTTATACCAATTTTATGACTTGCCGATATAGCAGTGTTTATAACTATATGCCAGAATAAAATGCGAGAGAAGGTTAAACTGGGCTTTAACGATAGGCGCGTAAATTCCCCTTATCATCAAGGACGTATAGTGTCTCGCCTGCCACAATAGGGGCGATGCTCACGGAGGTGCCAACATCCCATGTGTTTAGGATATCGCCATTATTTGGGTCAACTTCCACGGCTTCGCCAACGGTGTTAAAGAGGATAAGGCGGCCTCCGGCCAAAACAGGAGATGTCCAGCCCACTGGGCCAATTTTGTCTTTTTGGTTCACAAATTCGCGCAATGTTTTTACCCAGCTATAAGATCCTTTATCACGGCTTAGCGCAACAAGCTTGTTACCGTTTGTGATGGTGAAGATATGGTTGCCTGCGACCCATGGTGTTTCAGAAATGCTAATCTCTCTTTGCCAAACACGGTTACCTGTACGCTTGTTGATAGCGGTCATGCGTCCACCGTAACTGCCAACTATAACAAGGCTTTTATCAATAATTGGCAAAGCTTTAATGTCACTAATTCTGGTGGAGGCTGTGATGGCACGTACAGAGCTTAGATTGTCGCTCCATGCGATAGAGCCATTCTCGACGCGCAAAGCAAATACTTCGCCGGATGAATACCCAACTACAGCAATTTGTTTGTCAGCGGCGGGGCTTGCATTACCGAGCAAGCCAGCGGATTCCCCAAGACCTTTGTGTTCCCACAAGAATGTACCGTCTTCCGCATTAAGGACCGTCAATGTGCTGTCTAATGTGGTGATGTATACGCGCCCGTCAAGAATAGTTGGCGCGGCACGTACGGGGCTCAAGACATCTTGACGCCATAATACGTCGCCTGATTCTGGGTCTAGAGCAAAAACAATATTCTGACCGTTCGTAACATATAGACGGCCTTCCCCAATACCAATACCACCGCTCAATACGGCTTCGCCGCGTCGGCCAGAACGCATGTCTTTCTTCCAAAGAAGCTTACCTTTATCTGTGCTAAAAGCGCGGAGTTCACTGTGGCTGTCTAACGTGTAGATAATATCGTTGGCGAGTACTGGTTGTGCTGTTAAAGGAAGGTTATCGTTACCACCATGGCCTATATCGGCCTGCCATGCTTTCTTTAAAGGGGCGGGGCCAAGGGCTAGGTGTTGCATGGCGTGGTTTGGGTAGCCGCCAGCCTGCGGCCAGAAATAATTGGCCCAAGGATCGGAAACAACGAAGCCTTGTGCGTTGAGAACAATATCGTCGGACTCTAACTCCTGCTCAAGCTCAAAGACGGAAATACGCTCGCCCGGAAGCGGTGGCCCTTCTTTTTCACCAAGCCAGCTTGATGATGAACATGCGGCGGTTATCATAAGCAGAGATAGGGCGATAATATGTTTAGAAAAAAACGTTTTCATTGATCTTTTATTTATTATTTTTCTTCAGCGCGTGATGCCCTGTACGTGTATAAATCTTGTAAAGAAACGGCGATTTGAGCAATCTCAGGCATCACTGTTTTTGCATTCTTAATATCTTCAAGGCTTTGAATAGCGCTGTCATAATCTTTGGCAATATTGGCCTGTGTGATTGCCATGTATAGTTTGGCATGGCCATGCCATAAGTTATCTTTATCACTTAAAAGCGGCTTCAGGGCGTCTTCTACGTCCGCGGCTTGTACATCATCTTTGCGTAGCAATGTTACGCCGTAATACAGTGTTGCCATGTCACGTAGATAGGGATCGCCGCTATTGTTCTGGGCGGCTTTTTCTAAAAACGCGTTGGCCTTATCGTCTTCATTATCGTTAAAGGCCTTACCAGCGATCATCAGATTTGCAACAAGTTGGTGACGTTTTGGCAATTCAGGAAGAAGTTCTTCCAGTGGCGCAGTGTCTTTTGACGCATAGGCTTCTTCCAAAGCGACAGTTGCTTCTTGATTTTGCTTGGTCGTCCAGTAATCATAGAAAGTGACAATTCCTGTACCTATAACTACCAAAACAATCGCCATAACCACATAATGGCCGTATTGGCGCCAAAGATTTTCCAGTTTTTCGCGTTGGAGGTCTTCCTCGGCTTCTCTTACAATATCAATATCGTTCATAACTACCCTATATGCATTAGAAACTAAGATATATCAACCTCTGTCTTCATTAAAGTCAATGCTCAAAGCGTAAGTTTCGCACAGGGCGGAAATGATGTGGCTTATTTCCACTTAATAGAGCATCCCATAGAGGGGAATTGTTGCGCACTGACGTCCTTATTATCAGCTATTTCAAGCATAGCATTATATAATTCAGGCACCGTTTTTTCGTCCGCATCGCCTTTTCCTGCACTGTCTAGTCGCCCTCGGTAAAGGATCTGGCCATTTGAATCTATGCCAAAAATATCAGGGGTGCAGACAGCGCCGTAAGCTTTGGCGGTATCTTGTGTTTCATCAATAAGATACGGGAATTCAAAAGCATATTTTTGGGCAAATTCAATCATATTTTCATATGAATCGGCTGGATAATTGGCAGTATCATTGGGCATGACGGCAATTGTATTGATGCCTTTATCTTTCAGCTTGTTGGCTGTAGCAACAAAGCGTTCAATAACGGCTAAAACATAGGGGCAGTGGTTGCAGATAAAGGCAATAACAGTGCCGTTCTTACCCATGGCATCGGTCAAAGAAACGTCCCTTCCATCGACATTTTTTAGGGTGAAATCAGGCGCTTGCAATGTTTTGTCCAAAGCAGGTGTTTCTAAAAGGGCCATTATATTCTCCTTGTGGTTCAATTTGGGCTGTTTAGATTAGAAAAATGGGACAAAATCAGGTATAATCAAGGTATGGCTTTTGAAAATCTATTTGCAGGGCAGCACTCTCTTCGAAGTATATTGTTTACCCCTGGCCAGTTAAGGCAGATTTTGGCCGCTTATTCCGAAGGCGTTTTGAAAAAAGGATGGAAAGATTATGCACTGGATTCTTCTTCGGTGCAGAGTGTGTTTTCCGTTATCGACCATCAGGGAGATCAAGGGTCGGTAGCCTTGTACTCTTTTTCCGCGAATAAGCCCAAATCTAAAAACAGTGACCGCAATTTTTACCGTATTTTTCACCGAGAAAGCCAGATATTGCGCACAGAAAGCTTTTTAGAAGCGCTAGAGTTTTTTCGTGGCCTTGATAATAAGAGCGATTCTAAAAGCCAGAAGGGAAAAAAGGCAAAGAAAGCTTTACGTATTATTGATTGATTGCTAGGGTATTTTTTTAACATATAGTGATAATAAATAAGAAAATGGCGCAACAAAAATCCGCACAAATTATTAGCATTGCAGGTCGTTTTGATCATCCTGCTCAAGTGTTTAGGACACAAGTCTCTAAGTCTGACCCTGTGCGTGTGTCTTTACAACGACAAGACCTTGATGCATTGCTGGGTGCGTGGTCGATTGCTAAGAAGCGCATTAATGGTTTATGGGATTTTAAGAAAAATAGTGTTGTATCTTTTCCTGACGGTACTATCGGCTTTCAGATGCTCTCGGAAGATTTAATTTATCAAACACATGATCTGACGATTGAAAAGATGGAACAGGGCCCTAAAATGTTTTACAACATAAGAGGCGTTACGGGTCGTAATGTCAGATGCGAAACAATTAAGGAAGTCGTTGATCTTGTCAAAAATGTTGCCGCTACGGCACAGCAGAAAAAACCCTCTAAAGCTGGGCGTCTTAAATTGGTGCCTAAAGGTTAGCTTGCTATGCGCGTTTCTCGCCGCGCTTATGGTGTTTCCTGCCTATGCGGCGGATAAAAAAGACAAAACGATTAAGCCGTCCTCAAAACCAGCAGAAATTGTATCTTCAAAAGACCCGGGCAAAGACAGTACAGCAGAATCGCAAAGCGAAAATGTGTCGGTGGAAGCCGATATAGAAAGTACCGAAGAAACCAAAGAGATCATTAGTGCCATTGGTGCCAATGAAACCATCAGTAGCAAATACGAAGATACTTTACTCGATATCGCTAGGCGTAATGATTTGGGGTTTGTAGAATTACGTGCGGCGAATCCTGATGTTGACCCGTGGCTTCCGGGTGAAGGGACGGCGATTACACTGCCCAAATGGAATATCCTGCCCGATGCGGCGCAAGAAGGTATTGTTATCAATTTATCAGAAATGCGGATGTATATTTTTGAGGATGGAAAAGATATTCGTACATTCCCGATTGGTATAGGCCGTGAGGGTTTTGACACGCCTGTTGGGGAGACGATTGTGAGCTGGAAGCGCCCTAATCCGACATGGACGCCAACGCCTAGCATGCGTGAAGCGAATCCAAATTTGCCGAAAGTTGTTGAGGCAGGGCCAGAAAACCCACTCGGTACGCATGCTGTATATCTCGGCTGGCCGAATTATTTGATGCACGGTACGTCTCGCCCATGGGGCATTGGTCGCCGCGTTAGTTCGGGGTGCATTCGTCTCTATCCTGAAGATATTGTTCAGCTCTATGAAATTGCACAGAATAAAATGCCCGTTCAGGTCGTGGATCAGCCTGTGAAAGCGGCGTGGCTGAATGATGGATTTTATGTTGAGGCACATCCGACAATTGACGAGATTGAAGCATTTGAGATAGAAGGTCATCTTGATTACTACGAAACGCAATCCGGTATGTTAAAGAGCGTTCGCCGTGCCGCAGGGCCTGAATATGCTGATGATATCAAGTGGTTTGAGGTAGAAAAAATTATTCAGGAACGCCGCGGTTATCCGATTAAAGTATTAGATAAGAAGGGTTAGAAAGAAAAAATGAGCGAATTATCAATTTTCGTGACGGATCACGATGGTAAAGAACATGAGCTGGAAGCGCTGGAGGGCTGGCGCGTTATGGAGATCATTCGCGATCATGGTTTGCCGATTAAGGCTGAATGTGGCGGTGCGTGTTCATGTGCGACATGTCACGTTTATGTTGACCCATCATGGATGGATAAACTGGCTGAGATGCGCGATGACGAAGAAGATATGCTCGATGAAGCCTTTGAGGTTGAAGATAATTCCCGCCTATCCTGTCAAATCATCATGTCTGTAGATCTAAACGGTCTGAAAGTGTCATTGGCGCCTGGGACTAAACCTTAATTTTTTTTGCCATAATGTAATATTTTGTTAATTCTTTTTTGGTATAAACGTAATAGCGTTAAACGGAAGGGTTAGGGTTAGGGTTATGAAAAAAAATAAGAATTCAGACTTTAGTGCAAGTACATATGGCGGCGCACTTCTTACGGGAACAACATTTGCATTTTTGCAGGCAGGACCAAAAGCGGAAGGCGGCGTGGGTATCTTTGATGCTTTGACTGATGCCGATACATTTTCGGCTACCCCTGTCCCTGAATTATCCTATTACGCGGATAACTCAGAGATAGTTGATGTTATGGCGCAGCAAGCTCAAGCGTTGTATAACCATGATATGGGTGTATTGAATACTGGAATGGACCAGATGGGCACTCTGACTGAAGAGGGTGTATCAAGTGCATTTAATGCCACGATGGATGGATTGTCTCAAGCGCCAGTTTACGACACATTTGGTGCCTTGGTTGGTGATCAGGAATTTGGTGCTATCGCTGAGTTGTGTGAAAATTTTGGTGGTTCTTTAGGAACTGCCATGGTTGGTGCGGGCATAGCTGGAGCTCTTGGTGTATTCGTTGCAGCACGCTATGGGCTTAAAGCGCTGGGTATTATGAAGAATGAAAAAGCTACGACGAGTCAGAAAATGAGTGCTGGATTAGGACTTCTGGCGGTTGGTGTAGCTGTTATGATGCCTATGTTAGCACCAGCTATACTGCCTGTCATAGGTGTTGCTACAACAGGAATGGCTACTGGAGCAACTCTATTAGGTGCCAAGGTGATGGCTTTAGCTGCAGGGTCTATGTTGATTGGTGGAGCATCGAAAGATATTAAGAAGAATGAAAGACAGAATGCTGTTAATCAAGGATTTTCTGCTTCACCTTCTTCACCCTAATTAATGCAACATCATTTCTATATCGCGGAAGCCGAGTTCCGCGGGGGTAATGAGCTTTTGGCTAGCGACAATGATGGAATGAAGCTTTCCATCCAGATTATGCGCCCAAAAGTCCAAAAATTCGTACAGAACAGGGAATTTGGGGGCGATATCATAGTCTTGCCACAAATATGTTTGCAGGAAATCAGGGTGATCAGGCAGGTGATAGGTGATCTCCGCCGTTGTGAGGCGGTAGTCTTTGAGCTGTTTCTCAAAAGCGCTGTCGATAGAGTGCGTCATATGTGTTCTCCTTTTTCTAAGAAGGGTCAATACCGATCCTTGGTATAGCTGTCCATGCGGAAGATACTCTTCCACATCTATCATTATCGCAAAAAAGGATTTAAAAAGAGTAAAAGTAAATAGTGTCTTTTAATTGAGATATGGCGCTGGACTTTTGTTGGTACGACGTGGCGGTGTTTCTTCGTCTTCAAAAAAGCCATATCGCTCCATAAGTTCGACATCTGATCCGCCGAATTTCGTAAGACTTTCCACTAATCTGTAATATTGATTACCTGGCTTTACTTTTTCTGAGATGGTAGCAAATTCGCTTGCTGTAAGGCCGTATATCGTTAGCCATAACCCTTCTTTTTCCCCCGTCAGGTATCTGTCGAGGTCGATTTCAAGGTTTCTTTTGCCTGTGACCATTTCGCACAATGTTAGTGCGGCTTCAATAAATATGAGACGCTTATGTTCCTCTGGATAGTCTACAAAGAATTCGTAATCATTATCATTCATGATTTATCTTTCACATAATTCTTACGTAAAATCAAGGCATAATATAAAATTGACATAATTTGTGAATTTGAGTTATAAAGATCGACGCGCACGATGAAAGGCGCGTTTGTGGAGAAGAAGAATGAGCATGCCAGTCCTAGAAGAATCTCGTGTCGCCCCTATAAGTGAAGTGCGCGCTGTTGATAGTATAGAAGCTTTGCACGGCGCTTGCTTTACACATCAAAACCGTATTGTTTTTGAGCGTTCCCTGACGGCAGATTTTGACAGTGTTGCCCGTGCATTTGGTGATTACATCGAAAAACGCTTTGGCAAAACACAGATGGACCTCAAAGTTGAGCAAATTAAAGAAATTGCTGATGAGGTGATTGGCTATGACAAGCTCGCCTTGGCATTAATGGTCAGAGATGCTGAAATGCTGGCGTCGCATTGTTCTGAGGTATTTATCCGCTTCCTAAAAGGAAATTACACAAATGAAGGTTTGACGAGTTTCCATGAAGACGGCCCCACACGTTATTTCTGTCATTATAGCGGCGCGGATATGGAGCATATCACGCGGGATAACGCCGAAATTGTCAAAGAAGAAGAATTAGCAATGGGTGTTAGACTCGTTGAATACGCGGCCAAAGATGCTTCTAAAGTATTCACGATGCCAAAAGGGGCAATTTGGAAACAGGCTGGCACAATGTCTAATTACAGATTGGAGCATGCGCCGGAAATGACGCCGGCTATCCACCGCGGTAGAAATGGTCAGTGCCGCGCTTTCTTGTTGGCAAATGCCTAATCAAAAAAGTAAAAATTTTTACACAAAAAATCTTGAAAAATTTACCTGCCCGCGTTAAATAGTTAGCACTCGCTCGAGGTGAGTGCTAAAACAGGCTCGAAGTGAGCGTGGTAATTTTAACTAAGGAGTAAAAAACATGACGACTAAGTTCAGACCTTTACATGACCGCGTATTGGTTCGTCGCATTGCTGCGAATGAAAAAACAGCTGGCGGTATTATTATCCCAGATACAGCAAAAGAAAAGCCTCAAGAAGGTGAAGTTATTGCTGCTGGTTCAGGCCTTCGCTCTGAAACAGGTACAGTAACACCATTGGAAGTTAAGACAGGTGACCGTGTTCTTTTCTCGAAATGGTCGGGTACAGAAGTAACACTTGATGGTGAAGAGCTTCTTGTAATGAAAGAAAGCGACATCGTTGGTGTTGTTGAAGCTGCTTAAGGCTTTTAAACGAATTAAATTTAAACCATAAATCAATCAATTAAGGAGATTTATAAGATGGCTGCTAAAGAAGTAAAACATGCAGAAGCAGGCCGCAATAAAATGCTTAAAGGTGTAGACACACTGGCAAATGCGGTAAAAGTAACATTGGGTCCAAAGGGCCGTAACGTTGTAATTGAAAAATCATTTGGCGCACCGCGCACAACAAAAGATGGTGTTTCAGTTGCAAAAGAAATTTCACTAGAAGACAAGTTCGAGAACATTGGTGCTCAGCTTCTTCGTGAAGTGGCAACAAAGCAAAACGATGCTGCTGGTGATGGTACAACAACAGCAACAGTGCTTGCACAAGCGATTATCCATGAAGGTTTCAAGATGACAACATCTGGCCGTAATCCAATGGATGTGAAGCGCGGTATTGATTTGGCTGTTAAAGAAGTTGTTGCTGACCTAGAAAAGCGTGCGAAAGCTGTTAAAACAAACGATCAGATCGCACAAGTTGGTACAATTTCTGCGAATGGCGATGCTGAGATCGGCAAAATGCTTGCTACAGCAATGGAAAAAGTGGGTAACGAAGGCGTTATCACTGTTGAAGAGAACAAATCTCTTGAAACAGAACTGGATGTTGTTGAAGGGATGCAATTTGACCGTGGCTACCTATCACCATATTTCGTGACAAATTCAGAAAAAATGGTAGCGGAACTAGACGACCCATTCATCCTTTTCCACGATGGTAAATTGGGTAACCTTCAGGCAATTCTTCCTGTTCTTGAATCAGTTGTTCAGAGCTCTAAGCCACTATTGATCATTGCTGAAGATGTTGAAGGTGAAGCGCTGGCAACACTTGTTGTGAACCGTCTGCGCGGCGGCTTGAAAGTTGCTGCTGTTAAAGCGCCTGGCTTCGGTGACCGCCGTAAAGCGATGCTTGAAGACATGGCGATCCTAACGGGCGCTACAGTCATTTCTGAAGACCTTGGTATCAAGCTTGAGAACGTGACAATGGATATGCTCGGTACAGCGAAGAAAGTGCGCATCACAAAAGATGACACAACAATCGTAAACGGTGCTGGTGCAAAAAAAGACATCGAAGCACGTGTGGGTCAAATCCGCGCGCAGATCGAGTCTACAACATCAGACTATGACCGTGAAAAACTTCAAGAACGTCTGGCGAAACTAGCTGGCGGTGTTGCTGTTATCCGTGTTGGCGGTGCGACAGAAGTTGAAGTGAAAGAAAAGAAAGACCGCGTTGATGATGCAATGCATGCAACACGTGCGGCGGTTCAAGAAGGTATTATCGCCGGTGGTGGTACAGCCCTTCTTTATGCGACACGTGCCTTGGAAAAAACCAAAGGTGACAATGATGATCAAAATGCCGGTGTAGCGATTGTTCGCCGTGCATTGGAAGCGCCATGTCGCCAGATTGCACAAAACGCTGGTGCTGAAGGTTCTATCATCGTTGGTAAGCTTCTTGAGCAAAAAGACACTGACTATGGTTGGGATGCGCAAAGCGGCGAATTCACAAACCTTGTGAAGGCCGGCATTATCGACCCAGTGAAAGTTGTTCGTACAGCGATCCAAGATGCGGCATCAGTGGCTGGTCTGTTCATTACAACAGAAGCTGTTATCGCAGACCTTCCAGAAGAAAAAGGCGCCGCTGGTGGCGGTATGCCTGATATGTCTGGTATGGGCGGCATGGGCGGTATGATGTAAAAACTGTATCATTTTATCCCAGCCATCGTTATTCATCGGTCTTGGGATGCTCACGTATCAATATACGCTGCGCGTCCCTCGCCTCGAATGCCTGGCCTGGAATAAAAGCACCACAGTTTTTTTTATATCGCATTATTAAGATTTTAAAGAAGGTCGGGCATGTCCCGGCCTTTTTTTGTGCCTAAGCCCGTTCTGTTTTTATTGGCGACATATTAACGTCTTTTCGCTATACTTTTACGTATGAAATATTCGCGCGGTAATATCCTATTTCTTATTTTAATCGGCGTTGCTTTATTCGGCGCGCTTGCCTATGCGGTGACACAAGGAAGTCGCGGTGGCGGCAAGGGCGATATATCTGATGAACAAGCGGATATCGCCGCAAGTCAAGTTATTCAGATAGCAGATGATGTTGCTACAGCCGTATCTCGCTTACAGATTGTGCGTGGGTGCGGGGATGACGAATTTGATTTTGCTAATGATGTTCACGTGTCGCGTGTCGGTGGAACGCCATTATATCCTTCGGGGCATAACTCAAACGCTCCGACAAGTGGCCGTTGTAGTGTGTTTGATTCGCGTGGCGGCGGTGTTTTGCCAAAACAGACACCGGAGACAGCAAAAGAGTTTGGTCAGACTGATGGTGGTTTTGCAACGGGTTCAGGAGGTCCTATTGTGGCAGTGATTGAAGGCGTCGGGACATCAGAAAGAGATTTGGTATGGGTTTTTCCTCATTTAAAAAGACCAGTCTGTATGAAAATAAATGAAAAATTGGGCGTCCCTAATCCTTCAGGAGACTTACCGCAAGATGAGTCTGATGGCTGGTATAGTTATGCGGGAACATATGCAGGAACAGTAACTCTTGGCGATGATGATACAGTTCTTGAGGGGCGCTTAGCTTTTTGCACAGATGATACGGCAATGTCGTCGCCTAATGATGCCTATTATTATAAAGTTCTTATCGCGCGTTAAAAGTTCAAGTTTGGTTTTAAATTAGCGGGTTTCCAAAAAGTCCAGAATATGCATATAATCGTATGGCTTGCGGGGGTCTTTAGCAATTCATGCGTATTCTTTTATTTGTTTTTACACTATTAATCGGATTTTCATCGGCTTTTGCGGATGGGAACCGCGCACAAGGATCATATGATCCGACGATCTCTCCGCGTAATAATTTTCTCTATCAACAGCACCGTGAAGTACAAAGCGCCTATGTTTTTGGCGAAGAAGGTGGCGGCAATACTCTGGCATATCCATCTGGCTATGGGCTGGCGGATGAAGACGAAGAATTTGATACACCGCCTTACATCAAACGCTTTGGAGGAAAGAAAAGAAGAGATGTTTCTGAGGGTATAGCGGCATTGTCGCCGATAGAACGCTATTATCAGATGCGAACGAAAGAACCCTTAGAGCAATACGGTTATGACGTATTCGAACGCTATGAACCGCGTTCTTACTTGTCGCGTCCTGTCATAGGCGTTCATGGCGATTATGTGCTCGGCATAGGTGATAAGATTGTCGTGACCTTCCTAGGGGAGCGCACAGACCGCGATGTCTATGCAGTGGATCAGGACGGGCTTGTGGTTGTTCCTGAGATTGAGCCGATTATGGCGGCTGGATTATCTGTCAAAGATTTCAAGGAGAGTTTAAATGGCGCGTTGGGCGTGAGTTACCATGACACCAAAGCCTTTGTTTCTTTGGAGCGCATCAAGAACATCAATATTTCTATTATTGGCGAGGTGAACCGTCCAGGTCGCTATGATATTTCGGCTAACGCAAATGTCTTTGATATTTTCGCGCTAGCGAAGGGTATCGAAAAGACAGGGTCATTGCGCCGTATCAAACGCATCCGTAGCGGGGAAAGTCAGGTCATTGATCTTTATGAGAGTTTGATCGCAGGGAAAGCCGCCCCTAATCTGGATCTACGCGATGGGGACCGCATCATTGTGCCAAGCCTTGGCCCTACGATTGCGCTGACAGGAGAAGTTAGCCGCCCTGGCATTTACGAGCTATCTGATGAATTACTGTCTGAACCCAAGGTGAGTATTGAGGAAGCGATGGATTATGCGGGCGGTATTTTGACTAAGGGTCAGAATCGGATCATCCGTAGCTCCGTACATAAAGATGGTACAGAAAAGATAGCCCGTTTACCGTCTATGGATAGCGATATTTTGATCGGTGAAGGAGATGTGCTCAGAGTGGAGCGCTATGTTCTAACGCAACGTGATGGCGTGAGCTTAAAAGGCGCTGTACGTAATGAAGGTTTGCATAGCCTTGATGAGACACCTGATCTTGCACGATTGCTGGGCAATAAAGCTATGTTCAATCATGATATTTATCCGTTCCTTGGCGTGGTGCGTCGCTTTGACCCAAAAACATTGTCTCAGCGCCTCATTGCCTTTTCGCCGAAAGCTGTTGTTGAAGGGGCGGAAAACCATAAACTTCAATCCGCCGATGAAGTGATTTTGTTTCCAAAAGATAAGCTGATTGAAAGCCTGTATCCGAAACAAGAAGAGATTAAGAAGAAAGAAAAGAAAAAAGGATGGTTCTATGCGGCTTTGAGTCGCAATAAAGGAGACATGCACCGCGATGATGCGAAAAGTGACGATGATGATCCGTCTGAAAACACCTTAATTGATGAGACTTTGGCTGGGTTCATCAAAGAATATGCAGTCTCAGTAAAAGGAGCAGTGCTCCATGCGGGTATCTATCCAATAGCAGGGCAAACGTCACTAGAGGATGTGATTAGCTATGCCGGCGGGATTGGTATTGAGGGCGACCCAACGCGTATTGAGGTAACGAATTTGCTCTCTAAACAATTAGAAGACGGATCGCTTGAACCAATAGGCAAAGCCAAACGTATATGGGTGAATTTGGACGAGGTTGATGCCGCCCAACTCTATTTAAATCCGAAAGATACAATTCGCGTGCATGAAGCCTTCGCTGATCTGGCGGCGGCAGATAATAGTGTTCAGATAACGGGCGAAGTGCTTTATCCGGGCTATTATGACCTAGCGCGCGGTGAAAGCCTGCTAGACCTTATTCACCGTGCTGGCGGTCTGACGGAGGATGCCTACCCGGCAGGTGCGATCTTTAGCCGCGAGACAGAAAGACGCCGTGAGGCACAAGAGTTTAAGAATCAGGCGCTTGAGATTGAACGCTCTATAGCGGCGGCATTGGAAGATGAGGATGTGAAACGGGATCAGATCGCGTTTTTGAAATCGACAGTTGATAAACTTCAAGAGCTTAAACCAACGGGCCGCATTACGGTAGAAGCCGACCCATCTGTCTTAAGAAGCCGCCCTGCGCAGGATATCTTACTGGAGAGCGGTGATCAGATTTACATTCCAAAGCGGGCTATTACGGTTCGTGTGCGCGGCGAAGTGCTCTCGCCTGCTGTATTGCAGTTCAAAGATGATAAAAGCGCCCGTGATTATATATTGGAAGCGGGTGGGTATACGGCCAATGCGGATAAGCGCCGTGCTTATGTGATTTTCCCTGACGGATCGGCACATCCTTTAGGGCGGAGCGGTGTACAAATACCGCCCATGTCGACGATATATGTGCCGCGCGATGCGAAGCCGTTTGACTTTATCCAAACAACCCGTGATTTCACGCAGATACTGACGAATTTGGCGATTACGGGGATCTTTATTGATGACATCAGTGATGATGACTAAAGCTAGCAACCCTTCTTTCCCGCATTTTTCTATCATAACGATCTGCCTGAATAACATAGAGGGCCTTAAGAGGACGCATAAGAGCCTTATAGGGCAAAGCTATACAAGTTATGAATGGATTGTCATTGATGGCGCCTCAAATGACGGGACATCAGAGTATTTGGCTGAGACGGGTGCTGTTTGGCTGAGCGAAAAAGATAAGGGTTTATATGATGCGATGAATAAAGGGTTGGACCGCGCGAGTGGGTCATATGTCCTTTTTTTAAATGCAGGTGATGCACTTTATGATTCAGGCGTCTTGCAAGAGGTGTCAAAGTTCGATGCGGATATTATCTATGGTGATGCGTTGGAAATGACACGGGTCAAATATGCAAATGACCCGTCTTATATTGACGCGCTCTTTGCTTGCCACCAATCAATTTATTATAAACGTCATACAATCGGTTCATTGCGTTATGATCTGCGTTATGTGATTGCCGCAGATTATTTGTTCACCTATGAGTGTTTGGGTCGCGCAAAATCGCTACGCTATATGCCTAAAGTTCTAAGTGAGGTAGAGCCGAACGGCCTTTCGCAAAAAAGAGCGAAGCAAGGGCGTATGGACCTCTATGCGATTCGTGAAAAATATAATATTTGCAGCGGGTTAAGCAATAAATCTATATTTATGAAACAATGCGTTTCAGCCGCTTTGAAACTCTATGCGCCCGCTTTATATTGGGCATTAAAGTCTTTTAAAAAGAACAGAACTCTGCGGGCATAGGCGCTTTTATATCGGGCATAGCGATACCCATTGATGCCGTCCAAAAACCCTGCTTTTACAATGAAGCTATAAAAGAACAGGAATGCAGGCCTTAAGAGGGATTGCCGCAAAACCCTTTTTATATGCTGTCTCCAGCCTATCGGGTCATTGGGCCATCGCTCTTTTAAGGTCATTTCTGCTTCCCATCGCGCATAGCGTTCGTGACGCACTGTATAGGCATTCATGTCATCAAAAGCATGGTGTTCAATCGTGTTAGATAGTCTGGCGATGGTGCTATCGCTATGAACGGGAAGGGGTTGGTAATGGCCTTCGACTTCGCCTATATCATGATCTAATTTCTGTTTAATTTCAGGGTAATAGAAGCTATCTTTTTTAAAAAATGCGAGCTTACGATTGTGCATACCGTGATTGAGTTTTTGGCCTCTAAGGACGTGTTGTGCTGTCACGAAGTAACCATCAGCGGCGTGTGGGTCATGAACAAGGCCTTGAATCTCTTTGGCGCATTTTCGGGTCATGATTTCATCTGCATCAAGGTAAAATACCCAGTTATTTTTAAAAGGGAGGTGGGTCAGGCACCATTGTTTCTTTTTCATTGGTGACCCGTCCCATTCATAAGAGATGATTCTAGCGTGACTCTGTTTTGCAACATCTAATGTTTGATCGGTGCTTTGGCTATCGACCACAAAGATTTCATTGAAGGGCAATACCGAGTCAAGACACTGACGCAAATGTGAGTCATTGTTTCGGGTCATAATAATGATCGAAACGGGAATAGAGTTAGTCTCAAGCATGATTTCAGGCACGGCCTCTATTTTTTACCGGTGAGAAGGAAGTGGCCGATATAGCCGAGGAAAGCGCCAGCAATCATTAGAAATGGAAAAAGAATATAGCCATTAGGGCGTACTGGCTTTGGTGTCGTAACGGGGGGTTCTATCACGCGGGCGGCATAGGCCGTATCGACAGAGGCAAGCATTTTGAGATGTTCCTGTTCTTTCAGCATGGCAACTAGGGCTTCGCGGTGGTCTGGGCTTCGTGTCTCGCGCAGGGCTTGGTCAAGGTTTTCTAATATGTGGTTCGCGCGTTCTTTGACATCCTGCTTCATTAGTCCTTCTGTGCGGTCATAGAGCATCTGCAAGAAGGCGGCGGCGAAACTGGGGTCTGTATGATAAAAAACAATCCGGCGAAGCGGTGTTGTGCCAACAGGGATGATGGCTATTTCTTTTTGTAAGTAATCGCGAATTTTGGCGGTGCTTACATCAGTCGCGGGCATATCGGGAAAGAGCTGTTCTGTGATCGCGCTATTTTGCTTTAGGCTTTGAGCAATGCGCTGCGTCTGTAGTGTATTTTCAAATGTTAGAAATTCGATAGAGGCGAGGCCTGCAAGGCGCTGTGTGAAATATTGAAGTGCCGGTATGGTTGATCTAGGCAGGAGAGAAGAAATGTCTTGTCCGCTCGTTTTTTCAATCGGGGCAATCACAATCTCGGCGCGGTATTCCTTTGGCAGAATAAGCATACTAAGTAAGGCGGACAAAGTGCCGATAATGAGACCGTATAGAATGGCTTTTCTCGCCGCGACAAGGCTTTCAAATAATCGGTCTTCTTGATGTAGGCTCATTTCTTTTCTTCCCCTTTATGCACGTATTTTACCATTCTTCCAAGACTTCTTGTAGGATCATATCCCATGCTTCAAAAGAGTTTTTCGGGTGATAGAGGTCGAGTGCTTCTTTCATACCCTTCTCGCTTTCAAACCATAAATCGGGATCATTGCGATATTTAAGGATAGCTTGAGCAAGATCGTTCTTTTTAACATCAGGATTAACTACTAGGCCGCATTTATAGTCTTTGATTACGCTTGCAACTTCGCTTGTTTCAGGCCCAACAAAAATCACGGGTCGTTTAACGGCAATAGAGCCGTAGAATTTTGATGGGACGACAAGTCCCTCTGCTTCATCGCGCATAGTCACGAGGTGTATATCCCCAAGTTCGAGCAATTTACGAAGCTTGGTTTCGGGCTGGAAGCCTAAGAAACGTGCGTTTTTGAGCTTTAAAGTTTCGGTTTGTTTCTTGAGGTAAGCGTGGCCTGTGCTCATACCTGAAAAGACAAATTCAATCTCAGGATTGCTTTTATTCAGGGCAATCATCGCGGAGAGGATCGCTTTGGCGTCATGGGCGCGGCCTAAACGCCCTGCATAGAGAGCGCGAAATTTAGTCGTTGGCTTCTCTTTTGATGGCGGTTGTTTTTTGAACAAGGAAACATTGGCCCAGTTGGGGATGACGCGGATGAGACGCTGGTCTATGCCCGAATTACGGAAATAGCGGTCCATGCACCGCCCAATAGCAATAATGCGTGATGTCTTTTTAAGCTCGCGCCGTGCTTTCTTCTTTAGCGCCTTATACTTGGCGTTTTTTTCATCCATTATCCCGAATACAGGGAGCAGGTCGGGATAGACATCTTGTGACCAATGAATATGTTTTGCGCCTTTGATGCCTGATAAGAGATTGCCGCATGTAACCAGCATGGCTGGGTCTGTCATCGTGACGATGATATCATATTTGGGCAAACGTAAAGCTTTAAAGAAAAATTTGAGATTAGCCCAAAAAGCACTGCTGGCTGTACGGCAATTATCTTTATGCTTAATATAGTGGCGTGTGATTTTCTTGCCGCTAGGTTTTTCGGTCTTGGGATCGGCGGCGGCGGAGAGGGTGCTGACCTCCCAGTCCTTGCCAGCCAGATGATTGGTGAGCTCGCTAAGGACGCGGCCTGTCGCACCTGCTTTTGAGGTGTTAACACGATTAATGAACAGGATAGAGCTGTTCTTTTTCCGAGCCTTTATTGATGCCATAGCATAGCATTAGCAGAATTATTCCAAAACCTAAAGATTTGAAATTCGCATAAAGAAAGATTCCGATCAGAAAAGGAAAAAGGAGCGACAAAGATAAGAAAGGGCTTTTGGCTATATCTATCTTTGCCCGATATACAAGGCTAGTAAAATAGGCACATAGGAGCGCAGTGCCGCACATCCCAATTTTGAGAAGATACATGCTGAGCAGGCTATGGGTAAAGGTGACGGGCACATTGCCGACAGCTGGTGAGAAGAATGCACTGCCCCAGCCTTTACCGAACAGGGCGGTGAGCATATTGCCGTCTATTTGTGACAATACGGCTTGCCATTCCATGAAGCGCATATTTGCCCCGCTTAGTCTTGTTTTTTCCCATAGGACGATAAGAAGCTCGTGTAGATTATCCCACATGTAAAAGGAGAGGGCTGTGCCAATGGCTAGAATGAAAATGCCTTTAGCGGGTTTTGTCAGGATGGTCCAAAGGCACAAAATACTGGCATATACCGCAATACAGAACAGTGTAGCGCGTTGTTGCATGACGCCCATAGCGATGAGGGGTATGGCCATGGCAAGCGCGTATATGGCTATGCGGACAATGTTAATAGCGTTGTGGTGAAGCATTTCAAAAACTTTGTAGAGCATGAACAAAGCGGTGAAGAGAACCAATGGTGAATTTGCCAGATATGAATAGTGTGGGTCGGAAAAGGCGGTGCCGTTTGCCAATGCCAAAGGGTCTATAGAGGCTAAGAACCGTAAAGAAAAACTTATTCCGACAAAGACACTACCGTTGATGAGTAGTTTTCTCATGATGGGGTCCTCTTTATAGGGCGAGAGCCAAAAGGGCAGAAGCAGGAACATAAAGGCTAGCAGGTCACGCGTAACGGCGTTTGGTGCATTGCCTGCAACGCCTGCCATAATGAGGCCACTTAGTAGACCTGCCACCACGAGCCAAAAGCCTGTATCGGATTTAATGTGTTCTGTGCTTTTAAGGTCTTGGAGTTTTGGCAGGCATAGAAATATAAGGAGGGCGCCAATGGCAATTTCCAGCCAGCCAATCGTATCAGGCGTTGGTGTTCCCCATATTCCGTAGAGTAGAAATACGGTAGCGAAGGCCAGATGATGCAACCCCATTACTTACGGTAGAAGAATAGCTGGATTTTGATTATATGTGCGCTGTTGCTCGCGGAATTGCTGGCTACGCTCCGTTGTTGTTGGATTGCCATTTGCACCAGACCTAATTGACGGCGCTATAGATTCTGCTTCTTGGAGAATTTGTTTGGCAATGTTAGCGGCAGAATTCTCGTTTTCAGCAACGGCATCTTGGCCACTTTGTGCAATACTTTGTATCATTTTTTCTTTTTCTGCCTGTTCTGCGGCATGGACTTGCTGTGCCATTGCTGTCATGTCATTCATGCGGGCGTAGCGCGCCGCATCATAAGCTGTCGTATCAAGAAGTTGATCAAGCTTTACATTACCACCGCGCGCTTGTGCGTAATCTTTGGCCAGTGTCTGAAGGTTGATGCTATCACTGCGCCGTCTTTTATATTCGCGCGTGCGTGCATCGCGAAGTTTCTGTGCCTGAAGGCGCTGAGCCTGTGAATCGTATGTTACGTTATTGCTTTTATTTGAGGTATCAACGCTCGGATTCATGATGTTGTAGGTGGGCGCTTTTCGTGTTGCTGATCCCTTTGAATTAGGCGTGATGAAAATTGGACGATCTCCTTGGCCTGATCCTGAATTGCTGTTGTCTCGTTTTAGAAAAATGTCAGCATGGACTTGCCCGCTGAAAATTACGGCCAATGTTACTACGAAAATATAGCTGAAAATACGCATTTTTCCTCACTTTTTGCTCTACGCTCTGTATCCTGTTATTTTACCAGATTACTATAGCGCCCGCAAACTTTAAACAATAGCTTTAATTCTGCTCATAATTTTCGCCAGAAAAGGCTTGACAGAAAAGGCGCTGGCCAGTATATAGTGCGCTTCCACCTGTCTGTATGGATTTTTCATGTATATAGGTGGGCCTGTCCGAGACTACAAGTGCTTAATTTTTAAGCTTAAATATTTAGCTTGTAATAGACGGTGATGACAAGAGTTGGAAGAGTTTGTTTATATAAAAGCAAATCAATCTCGTTTCTTTTTATTCACTGGACAGGGTTTTGGAGCTAAGCGTGGTGTTTAGTTTCATACCTTAACCGCTTAAAACGGAGGTCTTTTCGTGAATAGAGCACAAAAATCAGAAGCTGTTGAACAACTGCAGCAGACGTTTGGAGACAGTGAGATCGTTGTTGTTTGCCACTATAAGGGGCTAACAGTATCGCAACTGACTGAATTCAGATCTAAACTGCGCGCAGAGGGCGGTAGCTTCAAAGTCACGAAAAACCGTCTTGCGAAGATTGCACTAGCTGGTACACGCTATGAAGGACTTACTGAGTACTTCACTGGCCCAACAGGTATTGCGACCTCAAAAGACCCGGTTGTTGCCGCAAAAGTTGCTCAGAACTTCTCTAAAGATAATGAGAACCTGATTATTCTTGGTGGTGCACTGGGAGACAAACCTCTCGATCAAGCTGGTGTTGAGCAACTTTCTAAACTGCCGTCTTTGGACGAGCTTCGTGGAAAGCTTGTTGGACTTATCCAAGCGCCTGCAACGAAAATTGCTGGCGTGCTTCAAGCACCTGCGGGTCAATTGGCGCGTATTATGGGAGCGCAAGGCGCGAAAACCGAGTAATGCATATGGTTTGCATTGCTTTTGTATAAACAAAACCAAAACTTAAAAAACTTTACGGAGTAAAAAATGGCTGATCTAAACAAACTTGTTGATGAACTATCAACTCTATCAGTACTAGAAGCTGCTGAACTGGCAACTCTTCTAGAAGAAAAATGGGGCGTTTCTGCTGCTGCACCTGTTGCTGTAGCTGCTGCTGGCGCACCTGCTGCAGAAGCTGCTGCAGAAAAAGATGAATTCGATGTTGTTCTTGCTGATGCAGGCGGAAACAAAAT
This sequence comes from Micavibrio sp., assembly GCA_002710775.1. Classification (GTDB taxonomy): domain Bacteria; phylum Pseudomonadota; class Alphaproteobacteria; order Micavibrionales; family UBA9664; genus UBA9664. The sequence continues at coordinate 83,706 of PALX01000025.1, forward strand.
CGCTGTCATCAAAGAAGTTCGCGCAATCACAGGCCTCGGTCTGAAAGAAGCGAAAGACCTTGTTGAAGGCGCACCAAAAGATATTAAGACTGGTGTTAAGAAAGAAGAAGCTGAAGAAATGAAAGCGAAACTTGAAGCCGCTGGCGCAAAAGTTGAGTTGAAATAATTTCTTACGAGGCTACTTTTTAGTGTACAAAACGACACACATATTATAAGTATAACCACAAATCGGCGTAAGCATTCAATGTTTATGCCGCTTTGTGCATTTTGAAATTTGGCCTGAATAGGCTTTCTGTCAGGATTTGCGGGTGATAAGCATATGTCACGAATGCGATACGACAGATAATATATATGCGATACAAACAAAGGGTGATATCAAATGGCTGCCAAAAAATCTGCTGCAAAAACACAAAACAACATTGATATTAGCGTAGAAAGTTTCACAGGACGTAAACGTGTTCGCCGTTCATTCGGTCAAATTCGTGAAGTATGTGACATGCCGAATCTGATCCAGATTCAGCGCGCTTCTTATGAAGAATTCTTACAGGCGGATATTCCGGCTGACGAACGTAAGATGGAAGGCCTTCAAGAGGTTCTGACAACAGCGTTCCCAATTCAGGATTTCAGCGGTAAAGCTGAGATCGATTTCGTGCGTTATGACTTTGAAGAGCCAAAATATGACGTTGAAGAATGTATTCAACGTGACATGACATATTCTGCGCCGCTTCGCGTAACACTTCGTCTATCAGTATTTGACGTTGATGAAGAGACAGGACTGAAATCTATCCGCGACATTAAAGAGCAGGATGTTTACCTCGTAGACATGCCAATGATGACAGAAAACGGAACATTCATCGTGAATGGTACAGAGCGTGTAATCGTATCGCAAATGCACCGCTCTCCTGGTGTTTTCTTTGATCATGATGGTGGTAAAACTCACGCGTCAGGTAAGTACCTGTTTGCAGCGCGCGTGATCCCTTACCGTGGTTCATGGCTCGATTTCGAATTCGATGCGAAAGACATCCTGAATGTCCGTATTGACCGTCGTCGTAAATTGCCAGCAACAACAATTATGCGTGCTTTATACAGCGCTCAAACAGAAGAATATGTTGCTGAGTGTGAGAAAAACGGTGAAACACCTGAATTGCTCCGCCTCGAAGGGATGACAAATGAAGAAATTCTTCGTGTCTTCTATAAGGTAAATACATATACGGCAGACAAAAAAGGCTGGAAGGCACCATATGATGCTGAGAAGTACCGCGGTGTGAAGCCTGCTTATGACCTTGTTGATGCAAAAACAGGTAAAGTGGTTGCGGAAGCGGGTAAGAAAATCAATGCACGTCAGGCTAAGAAATTGGCTGAAGAAGGTTTAACACATATCCTTCTGAGCGATGAGCAGTTGATTGGAAACTTTGTAGCATCTGACTTCTTCAATGAAGAAACAGGTGAAGTTATCATGGAAGCTGGTGAGGAAATCACCGAAGAAACATTGGCAACATTCAAAAATCTTGGCTCAAAAGAGATCGAGATTTTGAACATCGACAATAACAACTATGGCCCATGGCTCCGTAACACATTGTTCGCGGATAAGACATCGACACGTGAAGAGGCGTTGATTGATATCTACCGTGTTATGCGTCCAGGTGAGCCGCCTACCGTTGAATCTGCGCAAGAATTGTTCCACTCACTCTTCTTTGATCCAGAGCGTTATGATCTTTCTAACGTTGGTCGTGTGAAGATGAATGGCCGTCTGAACCTAGAAGCGGATAATGAGTTCCGTGTTCTTTCTAAGGCAGACATCTTAGCAATTTTGAAATACTTGCATGACCTTAAAGATGGTTATGGCGAAGTTGATGATATTGATAACCTATCGAACCGTCGTGTGCGTTCAGTTGGTGAATTGATGGAAAATCAGGTTCGTCTCGGCCTTCTTCGTATGGAACGTGCGATCCGTGAGCGTATGTCATCTGTTGAGATTGACACATATATGCCACATGACCTTATTAACTCTAAGCCTGCTCAAGCAGCGGTACGTGAGTTCTTTGGTTCATCACAGCTTTCACAGTTTATGGACCAAACAAACCCACTATCAGAGATTACGCATAAGCGTCGTCTATCTGCATTGGGCCCAGGTGGTTTGACACGTGAGCGTGCCGGTTTTGAGGTTCGTGACGTACACCCAACGCACTATGGTCGTATTTGTCCGATTGAAACACCGGAAGGTCCAAACATTGGTCTGATTAACTCATTGTCTACATTTGCCCGTGTAAACAAATATGGCTTTATCGAGTCTCCTTACCGTCGCGTTGTTGATGGTAAAGTAACAGATGAAGTTGTTTATATGTCAGCGATGGAAGAAAGCCGCTACATGATTGCTCAGGCAAATGCTGAGCTAGACAAAGATGGTAAGTTCGCGAGTGAGCTTGTTTCTTGTCGTCAGGGCGGTGAGAGTAACATGGCGACGCCAGACTTGATTGAATTCATTGACGTATCACCAAAGCAGATGGTTTCTGTTGCGGCGAGCTTGATCCCGTTCCTTGAGAACGACGATGCGAACCGTGCATTGATGGGATCGAACATGATGCGTCAGGCTGTTCCACTTGTGCGTTCAGAAGCGCCACTTGTTGGTACAGGTATGGAATCAGTTGTTGCACGTGACTCAGGCGCGGCTGTGACAGCACGCCGTTCAGGGACTGTAACAAAAGTAGATGCTCAGCGTATCGTTATTCAGGCGACAGACGATCTGGACCCTGAAAAGCCTACAGTTGATATTTACCGTCTGCGTAAGTTCCAGCGTACAAACCAGAACACAAACATTAACCAGAA
>PALX01000026.1 GCA_002710775.1 Micavibrio sp.
GAAACAGCACGTGGACAGGCCAGCGGATAAGCCTATCCGTGAAGGCCTTGTGCGCCTGATCGCCGGTGTCCTTCTACTTGCGGCGCCAGCAGCGTTTAATGTAGCGACGGATACGCTTGGTATTAATTCATCTCAAACATACAGCACAGGCGGCGAATTGAACTTCTAATTTAAGAATTATTGCCTGCTGGCCGAGGAAATTTTCTTGAAAAGCAGGCAATATTATATGAAAATGTTTCATATAGGGCATAGAGCAATAGTAAAGGAGCGAAAAATGCAAATACTTAAGACTATGACAACTAAAGCCGATGCTTTCGGCAAAAAACTATCTGCCGCGACGATTGGAACGATTGTTGCCGGGATGGCGGGATCTGCGCATGCGCAAGGTGGTGGTCTTGCTGACATCGTAAAAGAAACGGACAGCCAACTTACAAACATTCCTGAACTTATTCGTGTTGCCGCGTATATTGGTGGTGCGGTTCTGTTTATCGGTGGTGTTCTATCGTTGAAACAGCACGTGGACAGGCCAGCGGATAAGCCTATCCGTGAAGGCCTTGTGCGCCTGATCGCCGGTGTCCTTCTACTAGCGGCGCCAGCAGCGTTTAATATAGCGACGGATACGCTTGGCATTAAGTCATCTGATACATACAGCACAGGTGGCCCACTAACATTCTAATTTTTTAGAAGTAGATAGTAGAAAATAAATTATCATGTCTTTTGCGCCGATCTCTTTTGATGTTACACGACCTGAACAGAAAAAGGGCTCGGCGCAGGCATATCAAAAACAAGTTTCCAAATTCGAAGACCTTTTAACGCCGGAACAAAAACTGAAAGTTCTGGAGCGTGATGACTATACATGTCGTTGCTGTGGTTTTAAGGCTGAAAAATATCAAAAAATCCATTTTGCAAACGGTAACCCAAACGACCATGCGCCGGAAAACCTTTTGACGACATGCGTTTACTGCCACCAATGTTTTCACCTTGATGCGGTTACGGGGATGAAATCAGGTGTTCTTGTATGGTTGCCGGAAATTGAGCAAAAAGACCTCCATCATATTATGCGGGCTGTTTATGTGGCGCGTATTTCACAAGGCAAAATTGCCGATGCGGCCAAGAAAATTCTTGAGATCGTTATGTCGCGCCGTGAAGACGCCAAAAAGCGTATTGGAACGGATGACCCGTCTGTTCTGGCTACGGTTTTAAGCGATTATCTGGAGGCAAAGCATTACGATATCCGCATGCAAAAATTGGCGGGGATACGTCTATTGCCGCTTGANCGCCGNATTATCAAAGAAGGGGATCTGGAGTTTAACCAGTTTCCGCAGATTCTTGCCTATTGGCGTTCTAAAGACGGCCCTTATGGCGGTGCGATGCCGACAAAGTGGATGGCGCGTTATGCTGAACTCTTCAATAATTCTCGAGATGCCGCATAAGCATACAGCATAAGCGTGCTCAAAAGCGATAATCAGCTCTTTTTGTTTTCCAGCGAACCGTCTATACTTCTAAGTTAATGAAGAATCAAACTAATATGAATATTCATGGCTTGGTATAAGAAATTTTTAACCCCGTTTTTAATGGCTTCTCGTCATCCGATTGAGTCTTTCATTCGCTTGGAAACAGCGGAGGATGAAACGACGCTTGTTGCCGAGGATGGGTCNCTGGTTTCTTATATTAAAGTTGACGGATCACGCCAGATTATCGGCGAAGACGAATATGAATTCCTGATCGAAAACGCNACGCTGAAGCTTGGGTCACGTTTTGACCAGCCTGGACATGCGTTGCAAATTTATTTTTCACGCAATCCAATGCGTATCCGCCGCGAGCTAGATAAGATGCAAGAGCCAACACGCAGAAGCTGTGAGAATATTGGGCTTGAGCTCGATGACCTCTTGGAAGAACGTAACCGTCATTTATCAAAATTCCTGACATGGGAAGAAAGTTATTACGTTTTATGGACGCGCCCATCTGTACTGACGAAAGCGGATCTGGACCGTGCGGCGAAGGATAAGTCGAAAAAATCAGGATTGGCGGCAAGCGATGCGCAAGTGCCGGGTACGGGTATTGATGGGCTGATGACACGGCATGACAGCTATGTCACAGGTTTTATGTCAGCTCTCGATGAAATGGGTATTCGTGCGGACTTGCTGGAGGTTCATGATGCGTTGCGTGCTGTTCGGTCCAGTATATATCCGTCTCGGGCGAATGATAAATGGCAGCCTTGTTTGCCAGGGGANCCAGTACCGCCGCGCGCNGTGCGTGATGATAAAGATTTATCCGATGTGCTNTGGCCGCCNTTGAGGCANCANCTGGCTGTGTCAGGNGCNAAAAAGGTNAACCCNTACACNGTAGAGCTNGATAATAAATTATGGGGCGGNTGTGATATTACACTTGCGCCGATGGACCCGACACCGTTCCCGATGTTGATGAACAGGTTGTTTGAGGCCAATGTACCTTTCCGTATCTCATTTTTAATTGAAAGCGGCGGTATTCAAGGCGCGATGACGAAAAAGGCGATTGCGTCCGTATTGGCGATTACCAATGCAGAAAATAAACAAATAAAAAACTCGTTGAACTCTTTAGCGGCGGTGGCGCGCTCTGAGCCTGTTGTGCGGCTACGTGTCTCTCTTGCGACCTTTGCACCTAAAGACGAAGAGCGCCTTATGGACCAGCGTATGTCTGCGTTGATGCAGGCGGTTGAAAGCTGGGGCTATTGTCAGGTTTCAAACCAGGTGGGTGATCCACTAGATGCGGTAATGTCTTCGGCGATGGGCATTGCCTGTGCCTCAACAGCACCTGCGGCGATAGCGCCTTTGACAGAAGTGTTCAGACTCATTCCGTGGCAACGCCCGTCGAGTCCGTTTGATACAGGCTCAATTATGCTCAGAACGCCAGATGGGAAAGCGTGGCCGTATCAGACAGGTTCGTCTATGACCAATACATGGTTTGACCTGATCTTTGCTCAGCCAGGTGCGGGTAAGTCGGTCCTGATGAACACGCTCAGTCTTGGAACATGTTTGAAAGAGGGGCTGGAGAAGCTCCCTTATATCGCCATTATTGATATCGGCCCGTCCTCAGCCGGCCTCATTTCACTTATTCAAGAAGCATTGCCGCCCGAGCGGCGCCATGAAGCGGCGCATTACCGCCTGCAAATGTCACAAGAATATGCGATCAACCCCTTTGATACACAGCTTGGGTGCCGCGTACCTTTGGCGGAAGAGAGAAGCTATTTGGTTGAATTGTTCACATTGCTATGTACACCGCCTGGTAAAGAAGAAGCCTATGACGGTATCCAGCAACTGGCAGGACTTGTCGTTGATGAGATGTATCGCTGGCGTGATGATAAGCAAGCCAATGCCGAGCCGCGCCCATATCTTCCGCGTATGGATATGGAGGTTGATGAGGCGCTGAAACGTCACAATATTCACCTACCAAAAGACCCATATTGGTGGGATGTCGTAGAGAAATTCTTTGAGATTGGTGAATACCATATTGCGATGCTTGCACAACGTCATGCTGTGCCTGTTCTCGGGGACGCGATCACAGCTGCGCGCCGTCCGCAAATTAGAAGCTTGCTGGAAGAAACCTCTATTGGTGCTTCTGCTGAGAATGTCGTGAATGCATTTGAGCGTATGATTACCTCTGCTGTACGTGAGTTTCCTATTCTCTCTGCTGTGACAAAGTTCGAAATTGCTGGTGCCCGTGTCTGTGCGCTGGATTTGATGGATGTGTCACCGCAAGGCGATGCTACCGCTGATCGTCAGACGGCAATCATGTACATGCTGGCCCGCCATGCGTTGGTGCGCTCATGGTGGATGGCTAAAGAGTCTCTGGCCTATGTGCCTGAAAAATTCCGCCTGTATCACGAAAAGAAGCTTCAAGAGCTTAATGAGACACCGAAGCGTCTTTGTTATGATGAATTTCACCGTACGAGTAAATCAGCATCGGTGCGCGCACAGATCGTACGTGATGTACGTGAAGGACGGAAACGTAGTGTGCAGATTGTTCTGGCATCCCAGCTTATTGATGACTTTGATGACTCGATGGTTGATTTGGCAACGGGTGTATGGATTTTGGGGACAGCTGTATCGGAAGGGGCGGTAGACCGTGCCAAGGAGCGCTTTGGTCTAACCAATACTGCGCGCAATGTTATCCGTTATCGATTAACAGGGCCGCGTAGTAGCGGTGCGCCGTGTTTATTTGTGCTTGGAACAAAAGATGGGCGCTATGAACAGCATTTGATTAACACACTTGGCCCGATTGAGCTTTGGGCATTATCAACGACGACGGATGATGTAACAATCCGAAGCCGTCTCTATGACAGGTTGGGTGCGGCCCGCGCAAGACGTGCATTGGCGGCGAGCTTCCCGGGCGGGTCAGCGGCGGCGGAAATTAAGCGCCGTGTCTTCATGAAAGCTGATCAAAGCGATGGTAAGCCATCAAGTGCCGCTGTGTCTGAGGTGATCGATGAAATTGTTCAGGAAATCGTTGACCTTGTTTTGAAAACTGAAGCGAAGATGTAAGTGTCATGGCGGAAGATGAGAACCTCCAAAAAGTACCAGTAAAGAAAACACCGCCTAAAAAGCCAATGACTAAGGGTGAGGTTAAAGGCGAGCCTAATGTAGCGGATGACCAAGAGCAAGAAGAAGTGCAGGTAGCTGGGTGGCTAAAGGCTGTATCATCATTCATAGATAAATTAACAAATGATAGACCTACGCAAATCATAGCGGGTGTCCTCGTCGTTGTGTTAGTCGGAGGGTATTTTATATATAGCTCTATGACAGGCGCACCAAAAGGGACGTGGCGCTACGCCGTCTGTAAAACGGTTATCGAACGTAGTGTTGAATATCCTGCTTCTGTAGACATTTTGGCGGCAGGAGAAAGGGCTAAATCTGCCCTGATTTACTACAGTAAGCGTAATTCATTCGGTGATGAACGCCTTCACTTTATGGCGTGTAATTACGAAAAAGATGATAAAGGAAAGATATATATCAGCAATGTGATGTTGGATGACAAACCCATGGACCCTGACTACGTGGAATCTATATCGGATACAATGGAATATATCGCCGCAAGTGATTTCGATGCAACTCTTCCCGGTCCGTATGACCCTAAAATTGAGAAGGCAAAGGATCGTAGTCCTGTGCCACTAGATTCCGTATATAACAAGCAAAGATAATAAGCTTAAAAAAAGCGATTAGTCTTTTTTAGCTGGTTTGCTTTTAGGTTTACCAGATGGTTTTTTCGTAAAAGATTTCTTATTGCCAGACGGCTTGCCTGCAGGTTTTCCTGATGGTTTTCCATGTGGTTTGCCAGATGGCTTGCCGCTACTCTTTTTAGCAACAACTTTTCCTTCACCGCGTCTTTCTTTGGGTTGTTCACTGCGCCCTTCACCTGAAGGCTTTGGTTTCCCACTTCCTTTGCGGTGAGGCTTTTTACCTGAGCGTTCGCCACCTCTGTTATCATCGCCGCCCTCAGGTTTCCCTTTGACGCGGAAACGCTTATTGAATGGGCGTTTATTCTTGCCGAAGCCGCCCTTACCGCCGCTTCCTTTTTTCTTTGGCTTAGCTTTGCCTTGGAATTGGTTGTCACCACCTTCAAAGCCGATAAGTCTTTGAATACGTTCCCAAATATCGCGGTCATGCGGTGTTAGAAGACACAGAGCATGTCCTTGTGCGCCTGCACGTGCTGTACGGCCAATGCGGTGTACATAGTCTTCGGGGTTTTGCGGAAGATCATAGTTAATAACGTGCTCGATATGTGGTACATCAAGACCGCGCGCGGCGACGTCCGTCGCGACGAGAATACGATATTTAGAATCTCTGAAATTTTCTAAAACACGTTTACGTTTATGCTGGTGCAAGTCACCATGAATTGCGTTGACCTTAAAGCCGTCTTTTTTAAGCTTTTGTGCCAGTTTGTCTGTGCCAACTTTGGTTTTGGCAAAGATAATGATCGAGCCTTCACGCTTTTTTAGTTCTTCAAGTAATGTTTCGTATTTATAACTGCTATCAACCTTAACAATTTTATGGTCAATGTTATCGGCGCTTTTTTTGTCTGGCTCTATTTCGACGCGCTGTGGGTCATTCAAATATGTGCGCGCAAATTTCAAGATAGCCGGTGCAAAAGTGGCTGAAAACATCAGTGTTTGTCTGTTGCTCGGCACGAATTTTAAAATTTCATCAAGCTGAATGGAGAAACCCATATCCAGCATACGGTCTGCTTCATCAAAGACAACGAAGTCTACTTTGTTTAAGAAAACAGCACTGCGGAGGTGGTCATTAATACGGCCTGGTGTCCCAATGATAATACGAGGACGTGACTGAAGCTTTTGCGTTTGCTTTGGCATAGATTCGCCGCCAATCAACAATACAGACTTGAGCATTGGTGCTTTTTTGATCATATCATCGACAACAACTTGAATTTGCATAGCAAGTTCGCGCGTCGGCGTCAGGATAAGCGCTGTGCTTCCTGGTTTATTCATCAAATGGGCGATCATCGGCACGGAAAAAGCACCAGTTTTACCTGTCCCTGTCTGAGCTGAAGCCAAAATGTCATGGCCGCTTGTCGCCAGCGGAATAGCTTTCTGCTGGACGGGGGTCGGTGTTTCGTAGCCCATGTTATGGAGGGCAATATTCAGTTTTTCCGGTAAATTAAAATCGTTAAAGCTGGGTGTCTCAATCGGAGACTCTGTCATTGGTTCTGTCATGTATTTCCTAAAAGTTGCGCGGAGTATGCGCAGATATCTTGCGTTGTGTCAAATATTAACTGATTCATGGTAATTGATTCAGGCGGCGGGCGTAAGGGCCTTTGTTTTAGGCTTTTGAATAATGAGCATATCTTTGAGCTCACTCATCTCTTTCAATGTCACGCGCTTTGCGCTCTTTTTACCTTTTGTGGGGCGTACGCCTTTTGGTAAATTATGTTTTTCTCCATAATCAATCATACGGTCCAGTATTTGTAAGGTTATGTCGATACGAGGGGCAAGATCTTTGTCTGAAACGCTCGGCATAAACCATGGCATCTTCAAAATATCATTATATAGCGCTGCATCTTTATTCTTCACATCATTAGCCTTTGTAACAAAAAAGACTGTCATGCGCGTAAATTCGCTCGCTAGATTTTGTAGTTTAGTTTTTCTCGCCATAATTATTTATTGACATAATAATGTGGATTTGTCAAATTAATCCTAGGGAGAATGATAATTAGCCGTTAATAATAGAAATATGGAAGAAAAAAATAACAGCACTGCTTTTTTTAAAGCTTTTTTGCGAGAAAGTTTGGAGTGTGGTTGGGTTGACCCGAAGGGACGTTTCTATGGCTGTGATTTTGGGAGCCATGACAATAATAGTGCATGCTATGGGGCGTGAGGTGTATGAGGTGGAAGAAGATGGATGGGTGCGTGTGGCTGACGCATACTGGACGCAAGCCTCTGTTACAAAAAGACTGACACCACGTCAAAAATCGACATTAACATTAATTGGGCGCTGTCCTGATAATAGTCGCTACAGAAATCACGATGTTAAATTCGAAGAGGTTTTTGCTTCTGAGCATAATGAACGTCTTGTTGCCCGATTTGCACGTGCCATGGAAAGAAAAATGACGGCACAAGTAGAGGAAAGGCCTGAACCTAAGCCTGTTGCTTCTGCATCTTTGCCTCTTCATCTAAGAAAACGCGCACCTTTTTAGCAATTTCTTGGAAATGTTCATTCGGCGTAATGGCGCCAGCATCCATATTCACGCGAATATCTAAAGATAAGGGTAAAGTGCCAAGTAGCGGCACGCCGCGTGTCTTTGCTTCTTTTTCCAGCGTACCGTGGCCAAATATATGATCTTCATGGCCGCAGTTTGAGCAGATATACTGGCTCATATTTTCAATCAAACCCAGAACAGGCACATTTGTTTTCGCAAACATTTCAATCGCTTTGCGGGCGTCAATTAGGGCGATGTCTTGCGGCGTTGAGACGACAATAGCACCAGATTGCGGCACTTTCTGCGCCATAGTGAGTTGTATATCGCCTGTGCCGGGCGGCATATCGACGACCAATACGTCAAGTGCGCCCCAGTCAACATCTTGCAAAAATTGCCTGACGGCTGATTGTACCATCGGGCCGCGCCAGATCATCGGCACATCGGGATCAACTAAAAAGCCAATGGACATGAGCTTGAGGCCATCTTTGGCTTCGGGCGGAGTTAGTTTCTTATCCTCATTGAGCTGTGCTTTATAGCCTTCAAGGCCAAAAATTTTAGGGATAGACGGGCCGTAAATATCGGCATCCATCAGGCCGACTTTGAGTCCTTGTTGCTGCATGGCAAGCGCAAGATGTGCCGCTACTGTCGACTTCCCAACGCCGCCTTTACCGCTGGCCACGCTAATGATGTGTTTGATGCCAGTTGGCTTTAGATTTTCATGCACTGGCGGACGAGCCATTTCAGGCGCATCGCCAGATCCAGATGTATTGACCTCTGGCGCTTTTTTATTAGCGGTGAGCATAACTTTTACTGATTTTGTACCGAGCTTACGAAGCTTCTTTTCACACTTTTGGCGGATGGGTTCATATTTATCCGCTTTGTCGGCATCGATTTCTAATAAGATGATAATACCGTCTGCATCGACTGAAATGCTTTGCAGGCAGGGGCTTTTATCTAAGGGGTGGCCTTCAAGATCTTTTATCTTAGATAGTGCTTTCTTTATATCTGTTTCCGTAATGTTTCTGGGCATGTGTGCTACTTCTGATTTTGTCCGATTACCCTTGCGTTTTAAGTGTAATGAATTATCTTTAAGGCCATAGAATATGAACGTAATAGCTTAAGGATCAAGGAAAATATGACGGGAGACGATAAAAATAATCCGTGGGGGAAGCCTACAGCTTCGAAGCCAAGCAAACCAAAAAGCACAAATAAGTCATCAGGCCAAAATGGCAAAGGTGGCTATGGCGGCGGCTATAATGGTGGGCCAGAAGGGCCTGATCTTGATGAGTTACTGGCACAGCTACAGTCCCGCATGAAGGGTGGTTTGCCACAACAGGGCAATGTGATTGTTCTTATTATCCTGATATGCGTTGGGCTATGGGCGGCCAGCGGTATTTACCGCGTTGAGCCGGGTGAGTATGCTGTTATTCAACGCTTTGGCGAGCATAACAGAACACGCGTGACGGAAGGTTTGGGTTATGCTTTTCCTAATCCGATTGAGAAAACAACAATCCTGAATGTGCAAAATATCCGTAAATTAGAGATTGGGTACCGCGAAGGTTATGGCCGTCGCGGGGGATCGCAAATCCGTGATGTGCCGGAAGAAAGCCTGATGCTGACTTCGGATGCGAATATTGTCGACCTTGATCTTGAGGTACAGTGGAATGTGAAATCTGCGGAAGAATTTATCTTTGAAATTCGTGATATTGAAAACACGATTAAGAAGGTGGCGGAAAGTGCTATTCGTGAAGTGGTTGGGCAGACGCCTCTGCAGCCGATCATTACAGATGGCCGTAGCTCTGTTGCTACGCGCGCAAAAGCAATTATGCAAGCGAACCTTGATGATTATAAATCAGGTGTAAATATTACTGAGGTGCTGATCCAAGATGCGACAGTGCATCCGGATGTAATACCTGCCTTTGAAGACGTTGTTGCGGCGGGCCAAGATGCGGAAACATTCCAGAATGAGGCAACGATCTATGCAAATGACATTATCCCGAAAGCCCGTGGTGAAGCGATTAAAATGATTCAAGAAGCCAAAGCCTATAAAGAATCGCAAATTGCGAAAGCGACAGGGGACGCGGAACGTTTTAACGAAGTGTATAACGCTTACCTGACAGGTAAAGAAGTGACGAAAGAGCGTATCTATATTGAGACCATGGAAAAAGTTTTGAAGAATGCACAAAAGACAATCATCGATCAGGAACAAGGCGGCGCAGGCGTGTTGCCATATCTACCGCTTGATCGGGCAAAGCCGGCATCTAAGGCGGGTAAGTAGGATAAGTGAAGGATAGTACAATGCCAAAAATTCTTGTAACAATATTATTTAGTTTCGCCGCCGTTTTGATTATCGCGTCTCAGGTTCTGTTCACGGTAGATGAAACAGAACAAGCAATTGTTCTTCAATTCGGTCAGCCAGTCTCAGGGTTCAGCGATGAGCTTGTGAAGGGGCCGGGCCTGCATGTTAAATTACCATTTGTTCAAAATGTGCGTTACTTTGATAGCCGTATCCTATCTGTTGACCCACAGCCGGAGCGTATGAACATTTCGTCTGAAAAAACAGTGGTGAGTTCGAGTGATCAGGATGCTGAAAATATTGAAGCAGTAGCGGCGGAAGTTAGTGGTGAGCCTATTCTCGTTGACACATTTGCCCGCTACCGCATTGTTGATCCGCTCGCGTTTCTTAAAACACTGCGTGAAATTACGGGCGCTAATTCTCGTATTGGCGGTATTATGGGGAACGTTACACGTAACGTTCTTGGTCAAACAACATTACGTGAGATACTATCGGAAAAAAGGTCTGAGATCATGCTTACAATTCGCGATGAGGTAAACCGCGCGATGAAAGATGGTGGTTTCGGGGTTGAAATTGTTGATATCCGTATCGTCCGTGCAGATTTGACGGCGAAGCTTCGTGCTTCAACCGTCAATCGTATGATTACAGAGCGCCGCCAAGCGGCAACGGAAACACGCGCCAGAGGGCGTGAAAAAGCGCTGGAAATTCGCTCAACAGCAGAAAAAGAAAAGACAGTCTTACTCGCAAATGCACAGCGTGACTCTCAGATTATTCGCGCTGAAGGGGATAAGGAAGCAATCCGTACCTATGCGAAAGCGTTCAATAAAGACCCGTCTTTCTATGCTTTCCTAAGATCGATGGAAGCCTATGGTAATGTGCTGGATAGTGAAGAGACTCAGATGATCCTTTCACCGGATAGCGAGTTCTTAAGATATTTCAAAAATAAGTAAAAATAGCGTGCGGCTTATTTGGCCGCACCAGCAGATGCGCGTTTGAGACGGTCATTTATGGCGAGGCCCAGACCTGTATCTGGAATGTTCATCACGGCGATGCCTTGATTGGCATTATTATCAAGGGCGTGCATCATGGCGAATAGATTAGCCGCCGCTTCGGTCAGATCACCTGCCTCGCTAAGATTTTTATAACTCTCTTCTGGCAGGTCTTTAGCAAATCCGCCGCCCTCTATACCCATAAATTTGGTTTGTCCGAACCCCAGTAAAGCCTCTCCTTTTTTGACGTCTACAGCACCGAGACGTACGGGAATAGATGGCGCGTAATGTTTAATAAGCATGCCTGGAGATTTTATTTTATCAGCCTTTTCAATCATGGAGACTTTACCAATATAAGGCTCAAGGTCTTCTGCCGTGACAGCGCCATATCTAAGTAAAACAGGCCTATCTCCAGACATATCAATAACAGTGGATTCAAGGCCAACCTGACTTTGTCCGTCGGCCAGAATGATGTCGAGTTTATCGCCGAGTTGCTCAGCCACATGTTTGGGTGTGGTGCTGGAGATTCGGCCAGAAATATTGGCGCTGGGTGCGGCAATAGGGCACCCGGATGTGCTGATCAATGCACGCGCTGTTTTATGAGCAGGCACGCGCAGGGCAATGGTATCAAGCCCTGCTGTGACCAACTCGGAAATAGGGCAACCCTTGCAGCGTTTCACAATCATGGTTAGTGGGCCGGGCCAGAAGGTTTGGGCTAGAGTGAGAGCGCCTTCAGAGAACTCGCCGTAAAGCTGTGCTTCTTCTGTATCGGCGACATGGGTGATTAAGGGGTTAAAGCTGGGCCTGCCTTTTGCTTCGAAAATTCCTGCGATGGCTTTGCCGTCCAGTGCATTGGCAGCGAGGCCGTAGACAGTTTCGGTGGGCATGCCGACAAGGCCACCTTGTCTTATAATGTCTGCCGCTTCTTTGATCGTTTCGGGTGTTGCAGATTTTATCATAGCCGTCGTCATGGCAGGGCTGTTTCTCCGCCGCTTAATGGCTCAGCGCACCCTGTCGTGGTAGGCAAGCTTAAAGGAAGGCCAAGGCTTGAGCGGACAGCAAGGTAAGCAAAGCCTTCTGCTTCGATGGCATCGCCATTCCAGCCTAAATCTTCGACATTTTGCATTGGAGTTTTTAGAATATGAGAAAGATGCGCCATCAATGTACGGTTTTTGCGTCCGCCGCCTGTCACATACCAATGCGCCGCAGGGCGTGGGAAATGTTCAGCACTGGCGGCAATACTATATGCAGTGAAAGCAGTCAAAGTCGTGATGGCGTCTTCAACAGACAGACCCGAAATATTACAATGGGAGAAGGCATCGCGGTCCAGAGATTTTGGCGGCTTAGCTTTGAAGTATAAATTATCCAGCCATTCATTCAGGCGAGGATGGTCAACTGTCCCGCTCGCCGCCATTACGCCGTCCTTATCAAAGGGCTGGCCTGTCGCACCGATCATCATATCATCGATTAGGGCATTGCCTGGTCCTGTATCAAAAGCGAGGATATCTGTCCCATGAATCCATGTCACATTCGCTACCCCGCCTATATTAAGAATTGCAGAAGGGTTCGCTTTATCTTGCAAGCGAGCGGCATGGTATAGGGGCAGGAGCGGCGCACCTTCACCGCCAGCGGCTACATCGGCACTGCGAAAATCATGAATGACTGTGATGCCTGTCTCAGCAGCAAGCCGCGCAGCATCTCCGATTTGTACGGTTATACCGTCTTGCGGCGCGTGAAATATTGTTTGTCCGTGAAACCCTATGAGATCGGCTGGGTGGCCAAATTCTTTGATGGCACGGATATGGGCATCTGTTACGGCTTGGCTCGCGGCCTGTACCTTTGGGTCATTCTTGTCTTGAATACCAAAGGCGGCTTTAATAATAGTACGTTCCTCTGGCGTATAGTCAAAGCCAGCAAAATCGAGCGGCACGATGTGCTCTTTGCCATCTGTTTCTAGCAAGGCAAGGTCTACACCATCCACAGATGTGCCTGACATGCAACCAATGACTTGAAAGATGTTTGTTTTTGCCATATCCCTATATCAATAGATTTTTAGGAGAATAGCAAGCAATGAGCGAATATAAATCTGAATTTTTGCAAATTATGGAAGAACGCGGTTTTATCCACCAAGGCTCGAACCTTGAGGGCTTGGATGAAAAACTGTGCGAAGGCATACAAACGGCATATATTGGCTATGACCCAACAGGCACAAGCTTGCATGTGGGGCATCTATACACAATTATGATGCTATATTGGTGGCAACAATGCGGCCATAAGCCAATATCTCTTATGGGGGGCGGTACAGCCTTAATCCCTGATCCGACATTAAAAGACAAAACAAGACCTCTTCTTACGCCGGAGGATATTGATAACAATATTGAGGGCATTAAAGGCGTGTTCTCTAAATTCCTTAAATACGGAGATGGTGAAACCGATGCGATGATGGTCAATAATTATGATTGGTTGAAAGAGCTTGATTATATTGGCTTCTTACGCGATATCGGGATGCACTTTACTGTCAACCGTATGCTGACGTTTGAGTCTGTAAAAATGCGTCTTGACCGTGAACTGCCAATGACTTTCATTGAGTTCAATTACATGATTTTACAAGGCTATGACTTTTTAGAGTTGTATCGCCGTTACGGCACGCTTGTTCAAATGGGTGGGTCTGATCAATGGGGAAATATTATTAATGGAGTGGAACTGGGCCGCCGTAAAGATGGTGTTGAGCTGTTTGCTCTCACAGCGCCGTTATTGACAACAGCATCAGGCGCTAAAATGGGTAAGACAGAGGGCGGAGCTGTATGGCTGAACGAAGATATGTTCTCTGCTTATGATTATTATCAATATTGGCGCAATGTTGAAGATGCCGATGTTATTCGCCTTTTGAAAGTGTTCACAACATTGCCGATGGATGAGATTGCCAAGCTGGAAAAACTTGAAGGCGCAGAAATTAATGAGGCGAAGAAAGTGCTCGCCTTTGAAGCGACAAAACTTTGTCACGGCGAAGCGGCGGCGAAAGAAGCCGAAGAGACGGCGCGTAAGACATTTGAACAAGGCGGCGTTGGTGAAGATCTGCCAAGCATTACCATTGGTAAGGGCGAGTTGGATGAAGGGCTACCAGTCATCACGGCACTTGTGCAATCTGGACTTGTCAGTTCTAACGGCGAAGCCAAACGTCTTATTAAAGGTGGCGGTGCACGTGTGAACGATAACAAAGTTGAAGCAGAAGATTTGGCGCTTACCTCGTCGGACCTTCAAGGGGATGGTTATATCAAGCTCTCTGCAGGAAAGAAAAAACATGCTCTTGTGAAAATTTCATAGGAATTAATTCCTTTTTCTGGTACAATCCAGATATAAACGCCCAGATTCTATCTTGGGCGTTTTTTTTAATTCTAAGAGAAAGTAACTTTTTATGACTGCAGTTGATCCAAATTTATTTAACAAAGGGAAAAAGCCTAGTCCCCATGATTTATTCTTGGATGTTTTAACGAGCTCCGTTGGTAACAATTATCCTAGCAAGGAGAGAGATGTTATTAATGTAAGAAAGAAATTTAATTACCTTGAGCCTTCTAGCGGTGGTGCTGAAAATTTTGGTCTAATAGACAAAACTTTAGATACAGCAATCCGTCAATTTCAACGGGATAATAATTTGAAAGAAGACGGTGTTATGCATCCGGGTGGTGAAACAGATAATAAGTTGAATATGAAAATTGTGAGCCGAATTGTTCGAGAAAGAGGCGAAGGCACCAAAAGACCAGTGCCACTTGAGCCTGATATAATGCCAGACCATAAATATCCTGAATTTGATCCCATGAATGGTCGTGCAATTAATGTGTCGCCTGGAATTGGTGAAGCTATAGGAGGTGCTGGAGCCGGAGTGGGTAAAATTTTGTGGGGAAGTGGGAAATTCTTTAAGGATACTCTTGTTAAGCAAGGAGCGGGGCAGGCCGCTAAAAAGGTATACGAAAAGCTAAAAGATATGTTTGACTCTGGAGATGATAAAAAACAAGATTAGTATATGAAGCATTTTTTGCACGCTTTCACACAGACCATTGTAAAACATCCTCTTGTCAACGCTATCATTGTACTTCTTATGATGATGAATGTTGTTGATAATGGCGAATTTTATCAAGACGATTTTTATGGATATGGGTTTGTTTTCAAAATTCTCGAATCTTTATTGGGATATTGGATCATCACGCGTCTGCTTAAATTGTATATATATGACAATAAAAAATTATGGTTTGAATGGTGTGACTTTAAGGCCTTTTTAATAGGAATGGTTTTCATTGGCGTTTGCACCTGTGTGCTCATGGTAATCAGTAGTGTCATCAGCTCGCAGTATTACGATGTGATGCCCGAAGGTTCTTTTGATCAGTTCATTTATAAGTATGCTGAGTTTTTAGTTTCAGTACTTCTATACTCAATCTTAGTACAGTTCGGTATCGTCTATTTTATATCAATCATTGTTGGCGATGCTCTTTCTTTCAAAGAAGCGTTACTTAAGACCCGTTCTTATCTTCCTGTTTTAATTGGTATTGCGCTTTTATCGGCGGTGCTTCAATTATCCGCACAATATAGTGCCGATGAAGCAAAAGAGGTTCTTTGGGGATTGAAACAATTTAACACCCTAATTTATTTTTGGACGATAGTTGCGGTTTACAAAGTAACTATAAGATGAGGTTGAAAATATTTGGCGTATTGTAGGGGCCAGTATTCTAAAACGCTTTCTTTTTCTAAAAGAACTGTCAGAGCGGACGCAAGAAAATATGGATCGTGATAAAGGAAGAAGCGGGCCTATATAAAGGCTCGTATCAAAATCATTTTGTGCTACTCTCTGGAGCATGTTTCGTAGATATTTAGCTAAGCCTCAAATTGTTTTTACTCTTATGTTTCTTTTGATATTTTGGACGCGTTCGGGCCAGCCTCGGGCTATGGAGCTTTTAGTCCTTATGTGCTGTTGCATCTTTTTGTATCTGTAGCATCTATGTCCGCTTTATTGGAAATTTTTCGTCTTAAACGGACAGGGGTTTGCGCGGGTTAATATTATATCTTGGTGTATGATGTGGTTTGCGCTTTGATTAGCTCTTGATTATCTTGGTCTGATCTTTTACATCTAGTTTCTTTGAAATATAAAATTATTCGTAAACATTAAGGATAAATAAAATGGCATCAGCAGCAGAACAGCTCGCGCAAAGTATGAATTTCGGTGCGCTGGGTAAAGCGAAAGAGCTTAAAAGCCGTATTCTTTTCGTGCTTATGGCACTGATTGTATACCGTATTGGAACATATATTCCTCTGCCAGGTATTGACCCGCATATCTGGAGCGAGATTTTCGAGTCTAAGGGCGGCGGTATCTTGGATATGTTCAACATGTTCTCTGGTGGTGCGTTATCGCGTATGACGATCTTTGCGTTGAATATTATCCCGTATATTTCGGCATCCATTATTATGCAGCTTGGGACGTCCATGGTGCCTTCGCTGGAAGCCCTTAAGAAAGAGGGTGAGCGTGGCCGTGTTCAGATTAACCAGTATTCACGTTACCTGACGGTATTGCTGGCCTCTATTCAAGGTTATGGTCTGGCTGTTGGTCTTGAGAGTATGACAGGCTCTACGGGCGCCGCTGTGGTTGATCCGGGCTTTTTCTTCCGTATCTCAACAGTGATCACAATTGTTGGCGGTACAATGTTCCTTGTTTGGCTTGGTGAGCAGATTACAGCACGCGGTGTAGGGAATGGTATTTCACTCCTTATTTTTGCGGGTATCGTGGCCGAATTGCCGCGTGCTTTTGTCAGCACATTGGAGCTTGGTCGTCAGGGTCAGTTTAACTTGCTCGCACTTATGGGTATCTTCATCCTAGTAATCGCGACAATTGCTTTTATCGTATATATGGAGCGCGCTCAACGCCGCCTAGTTGTACAATATCCAAAACGCCAGCAGGGCAATAAGATGGCACAGGGGCAACAAAGCCACATGCCACTTAAAATCAATACAGCCGGTGTAATTCCGCCGATTTTTGCGTCTTCACTGCTTCTATTGCCATTAACGATTTCAGGTTTTGTTGGCGCAGGCGGTAGTGAGATTATGCAGACAATCTCAAGATATTTGTCCCCGGGGCAACCGCTATATATCGCCTTTTACGGCGCGATGATTGTGTTTTTCACATTCTTCTACACAGCGATTGTATTTAACCCGAAAGAAAATGCCGACATGCTGAAAAAATATGGTGGCTTCATTCCAGGTATCAGACCAGGTGAACAGACGGCTAATTACCTTGATCATGTTTTAACAAGGCTAACGGTTATTGGTGCGGCATACTTAACGGCTGTATGTTTGTTGCCGGAATTCCTCATTAGAGAATTTAGTTTGCCATTTTATTTTGGCGGTACGTCCTTGCTTATTTGTGTCACTGTAACACTGGATACGGTTTCGCAAATACATTCGCACTTGATTGCGCATCAATATGAAGGTTTAATCAAGAAAGCTAAACTCAGAGGACGAAGGTAGATAAGCATATGAGATTGATTTTATTTGGCCCACCGGGCGCAGGAAAAGGAACGCAAGCAAAGAGACTTGAAACGCTTCACGGGCTGAAACAGCTATCAACGGGTGATATGCTCCGCTCAGCTGTGGATAGCGGTAGCGCATTGGGGCTTAAAATCAAAGATATTATGGCTTCAGGTGAATTGGTGTCAGATGACATCATGTGCCAGCTTATTGAGCTTCGTATTAGACAAGATGATTGTGAAAATGGTTTCATCCTAGACGGTTTCCCAAGAACAACAGCGCAGGCTGAAGCCCTGGATGCGATGCTTGCAAAAAATGACATGCAACTCGACCATGTGATTGAGCTTGTCGTTGATGAAGAAGAGTTGTTTAAGCGCCTAAGATCACGTATCGAAGAAAGCGGTGATACTGTGCGTTCGGATGATAATGAGGAAACCTTCAAGCACCGTCTTCAGGTTTATAAAAACCAGACAGCGCCGGTCTTGCCTTTTTACACAGATAAAGGTCTCGTACGTCAGATCGATGGCATGAAGCCTGTCGATGCGGTTGCCTCAGAAATTGACGCAACCCTCGGCTTATCTGCGGCGGCGTAAGCTTTTCGCTGTTTTTATTGAAGAGCAATGAAACTCGCTAAAACATACAACTTTGATGCTGCGCATAAACTGCCTGATCATGAAAGCGTGCATGGGCATTCTTATGAAGTGGAAATCATGTTGGAGTCTCATGAAAGCGGTGACTATGTCGTGCCGATGGATGAGATGGATGAGGTTGTGAAGGCGGCTATTGCTCAGGTTAATAATATATATCTGAATTCCATTATGAAGATGCCAACTATGGAGAATATTGCTCGTTGGTTTTGGAGGGAACTGGAAGATTTACCGCTCGTACAAATCACCATCTTAAGACCAAGCCTGAAAATGCGCTGTATCTATGATGGCAAAGAAAAAGCCCCGCAATAAGCTAGTCATATAAAAAAATGATAATGCCATTGATTTTATGACAATTTTGAACTACCAGAAATATATTACGTTAATTTAAGGAAGATTGAGGGTGTCTTATGAATTTAGTAGTGGCGTTTTATAATGCAATAGAGCCAGTGGCTGAGATTGCTGGCGTGGTAACAGATTTGATGTTGCCAGCTTTGGCTTTAGGATATGTTGGCTGGCGTGTATTTAATGCGGTTATATTGGGGGATTTATTGAGTGCAGAAAGCAATTTAGGTGTGACAGCCTATGTGCCGACTGGAAAAATAAATCCAAAAACAGGCAATGAAGTTTATCGACAAGAGCTGACAACGTTTAAAAGCAAGATTCCTTTTGAGGAGATCTTTAGCCGCCGCTCTTCTTCATGGGTTTCGCGTAAGCTTATTCAGGCGGCACAAAAATGTACAGACGATAATCCTGTTGTTTTTAGCTTTATGACGAACAAAATTTTTATGTTCGGAGATGCGGACTCGAAAATGCAACGTTTGATTTCGCCTAAGTGGAAAGGTGGCGTGGGAGAAATAGCGCAAGAAAAACTCGTAGGCGCATTTCCATCAGTCAGTGATATACCTTATTCTGAGAAAGAAGATATGTATGCGGTTCTAACATATGAAAGGGGAGCGCGACGCAGAGAGTTTCGGACATTACTTATGACGGGTGCGCAAATTAACCAAGATGATCCGGCACAAGGTGGGTTGCCAGCGCTGGCGGATACAGAATTCTATGATTATAAAACGGGTACGTATTTAATGGATCAGAAATTGCCGCAAGCAGATCGTTTGCGTACTAATCATGCAGTTAGAAAGGTTTTACGCGAGAATAGCGCCCTCGCAGACCAAACATCGTTTTATTATTATCCTGAAAAGGGCTGGGGTAAAAATAAGCTAAAAGCTATGGTTTCTTCAGGCCCGTCCGGCGTATTGTAAGCACTATAGGTGTTTTTTACGTTTTTTGCTTGACGTGGGGGCTGAAACTCCTATAGTGTGCGCATCTTAGTGCTATTTTAGTGCTAAGTAAGAGGTTCAATCCCCCATAAAGCCTAGTCTTTTAGAGGATTTAACTTTTGGTGTACGAACTGGCGGCACAGGCTCATATAGTGAATGGGTAGCTTTACGGTTCGGTTTGAAATGAAAAGGAAAAGAAAATGGCTCGTATTTCAGGTGTAAATATACCTACAAATAAGCGCGTTCACATTGCGCTTACTTATATTCACGGCATTGGCCGTGACACTGCGAAGAATATCTTAGCAGAACTCAAGATTGGTGATGGTCTTAACTATCCACGTGTGAATGAAATGTCTGAGGACGAAATCGCTCGCATCCGTGAAGTTATAGATCGTGATCTTACGGTTGAAGGTGAGCTTCGCCGTGAAGTTTCAATGAACATTAAACGTTTGATGGATATGCGTTCTTACCGCGGCCTTCGTCACCGTGCGAAATTGCCGGTACGTGGTCAAAAGACTAAGAACAACGCCAGAACGCGTAAAGGTCCAGCTAAGCCAATCGCTGGTAAGAAAAAGTAATATAGGTAAGTAAGGAATAGTATTATGGCTAAACCAGCAGCAGCACGTGTAAAAAAGAGAGCGCGCAAGAATGTCGCCAAAGGTATGGCGGTTGTGAACTCTACGTTCAATAACACACTCGTTACAATTACAGATCTTCAAGGGAATGTTGTTTCTTGGTCATCTGCAGGTACGATGGGCTTTAAAGGCTCTCGTAAATCAACACCTTATGCGGCTCAGATCGCAGGTGAAGATGCAGGTCGTAAGGCACAAGACCACGGTATGAAAGATCTTGTTGAAGTACGCGTAACTGGCCCGGGCTCAGGTCGTGAATCTGTGCTACGTGGACTACAATCCGTTGGATTCATTATTCACTCTATTAAAGATGTGACACCGATCCCACACAATGGTTGTCGTCCGAAGAAACGTCGCCGCGTGTAACTGAACGAAATAAAGAGTAAACATTAAAGCAAAGGAAAGGGTAAGAACCTTGATTTATAAAAACTGGCAAGAATTGATTAAACCAAACAAAGTAGACGTTAAAGCAGGCAAGAATGCACGTACTTCTGGTACTGTTGTTGTTGAGCCTCTAGAGCGTGGTTTTGGTTTGACACTGGGTAATGCGCTACGTCGCGTTCTTTTATCATCATTGCAAGGTGCCGCTGTAACAGCGATCCAGATTGATGGTGTTGTACATGAATTCTCAAACATCGAAGGTGTTCGCGAAGACGTAACAGACATTATTTTGAACATTAAAGCGATTGCGATTGCGATGCACGCTGAAGGTCCTAAGAAAATGCGTTTGCACGCTGAAGGTCCTTGTGAAGTAACAGCGGGTATGATCGAAGCGGGCGCTGACATCGAAATTATGAACCCTGAGCTTGTTCTATGTACACTTGATAAAGGTGCGACGTTGAACATCGAATTCACAGTAAACACAGGTAAAGGTTACAGCCCAGCGGCTCAAAACCGTCCAGAAGACGCACCTGTTGGTTTGATCC
Source organism: Micavibrio sp. (assembly GCA_002710775.1). Lineage (GTDB taxonomy): Bacteria > Pseudomonadota > Alphaproteobacteria > Micavibrionales > UBA9664 > UBA9664. The sequence continues at coordinate 20,970 of PALX01000026.1, forward strand.
CTGTGGACTCAGTATTCGCTCCGGTACGTAAGGTAACATATGAAGTTGAAGATACACGTGTTGGTCAGATTACTGACTATGACAAGCTTATCTTGGCTGTTGAAACAAACGGTGCTGTGACACCTGAAGATGCAGTTGCTTTCGCGGCGCGTATCCTTCAAGACCAGCTCCAAGTCTTCATCAACTTCGAAGAGCCTAAGATGGAAACGCAAGCGGAAGAAAAAGAAACACTTCCATTCAACCGTAACCTACTTAAGAAGGTTGAAGAGCTTGAGCTTTCTGTACGTTCAGCAAACTGCTTGAAGAACGACAACATCGTTTATATCGGTGATCTTGTTCAAAAAACAGAGAGCGACATGCTAAGAACACCAAACTTTGGTCGTAAGTCTTTGAACGAGATTAAAGAAGTTCTTACAAACATGGGTCTGCACCTTGGTATGGATACTGAAGGCTGGCCACCAGAAAACATTGAGGAATTGGTTCGTAAAACAGACGACCACTTTTAATTTAACAATTTAAGGGAGCATTACTATGCGACATGGAATGAAAGGCAGAAAGTTTGGACGTACACGCGAACACCGTCGTGCACTATTGGCGAACCTTGCTTGTGCTTTGATCAAACATGAACAAATCACAACAACTTTGCCAAAAGCAAAAGACCTTCGCCCATATGTTGAGAAACTTGTAACAATGGGTAAAAAAGGTACTGTTGCGGCGCGCCGTCAAGCGTCAGGCAAACTTTTGCAAAACGAAGCTGAAGTTAAGAAGCTATTCGATGTACTTGCCGAGCGTTATAAAGAGCGCAATGGTGGTTATATCCGTATTCTTAAAGCTGGTTACCGTTATGGTGACAACGCACCACGTGCTGTGATTGAATTCGTAGACCGTGACGAAAGTGCTAAAGGCCAAGATTCAGGTCCTGTATTCGTTGACGAAGCAGACTTCGATGAAGCGGCAAACGCACCAGCTGAGAAAAAAGCAGCAACTGCTTAATTTTAGCTAGCGTTATAAAAAGAATTAAACCCCGCCAATGTGCGGGGTTTTTTTGTTTGACTTTATTTGTTTGGTTTTGTCATAGTTCTTTTATGCAATTCAAAAACAAAGCGTTTTCATATACTTTTTTCTGGTGGCCTATCCGGGCCTAACATATTTGCATGCGCAACAAATGCGCTTTTTAAAATTTTCAAAACATTGATGAAGTAATTGTAATGAGGCTGGCTGGCGTTTCTTGCCGAGTCTCAATTTAAAATTTAAGAAAAGGAAAAAGATATGAATGATCATCAAAAAGAGGCTCTTTTAGAAAGGGTTACGGAAATGAAACGACAAGCTGAAGTTTTCAAAAAACAAAGTGATGCTGGTATGATAGAGGATATGCAGCTCATCTGCACTCTTGCAAAAGCACATAATATGGGCTTGATAGACCTTAATGATATGCGCTGTGGTGGTGTTGTGCATCATCGTTATGCGGGCAGATTTGCAGACAGCTTCCAAGACGTATCGCAGGGCGTGTGTAATATCGTTTTGCCCTATATCCATTCCGCGCCAAGGGCGGCTAATCACTTATACAATCGTGCCCGAGGTGTATTGAATTTGATTGACGGTACAACGCCTGTAGAGGCAGAGAATAAACTTGTCTCAAAAGGAGTCTACAGCAATGTGTTAGCACGTGCTTGATATCGACTTGGTTAGAAGAGCCCCGCCAGTGTGCGGGGTTTCTTTTTGCTTTTTTCATAACCATCAGCTATAAAAAATATAAAAAGATTTTGAACAGGGTCTTTAAAAAAAAGAATGAGTATAACAACGGTATTAATTAGAAGTGCATTTTCTGCGGCGCTACTTGTCGGCGCGACAGCGATGGCGAGTGGTTCAGATTATGGTGAATTGCGCGCGAACAGCCATGATGTGCAAGCTACGCAATGGCCCGATAATCTTGCATCCTTGAAAGTGTCTTTCTTTGCTGACCCTCATGTAGGGAGCGCATTCACGTCACAATCTGATCTTGATGCATTGGTGAAATCTATTAATCGACAGAAAGCTGATGTGATAATTGGCGGCGGTGATTACATTGTCGCGGCATTATATTTTAAAGGCGAAACAGATTTTGATATTGAGGACATCGCCAATAGTCTTGCGCAACTTAAAGCACGCGATGGCGTTTATTTTGTGTTGGGCAACCATGATGAGGTGATGTCGCGGGATATGGCTAAATTTAGGACGATATTGGGTAATAGCGGTATTACCGTATTAGAAAATGAAGCGGCTGTGATTGAGAGGTCGGATGGATCACAATATTGTGTGGCTGGTGTGAGAGATAAAAGTGTTGGCACGACTATTGATGATATCACGCGAACATTAAATGGCGTGCCGGAAAACTGTCCGACATTACTTGTGACGCATGACCCGTCATTGTTTAAAGATATCTCAAAGGAGCAGCCCAGCCGTATTGCTTTCATGATGGCAGGGCATACCCATTGCGGACAAATTAGCGCCGTTGCTTACGCGGCTAATTTCTTTCATAAAATACCGGCAAAATTTCATGGAGGCCGTTTTACCCATGAGGGGAGTGAAGGCATTGTCACTTGCGGTACAGGGCTTAGCAGTGTTGATTACCGCGATATACCGCCGCAATATGAAGTGCTGAAAATTCGTTAAGTAAGCATTATTAGGCGGCTTTTGAGCTGGCTTCGAACAGGCGCTCGGCCATCTTGTCCCCTGTCGGAATAGCGATGAGCTTAATGCGAATATTAATGCTCATACCGCCCGGTGACTTGATGTCTTCGAACATTTGAAGTGTATCATGGAAACGGTTGGTGGCCTCCATCGGCTCTTGGTCGTGAACAGGGCGCTGGAGCATCAGACAGTATTCATTACGGCCTGTTTGGCCCAATATATCACTTTGACGGCGGAGCTTGATAATGTAGCTGGATAGTTTTCTAAAGGCTTCATCAGCGGCTTCGACGCTTTCAGCTTCGGCGATCTCCTGATAATTATCGGCGACAAAGAAAATCAGGAAAGTTTTATCGCCATAGCGGTCTGCACGGTCAATAGATGACAAGAACATCTGGTTAAAGGCTGATTTTTGAATAACGCCATTATGATATGGGTAGTCCGTCTCGAAGTCGCCTAGATATTCGAACAGTGCCGCATAGCGGTCCGCATAGGACATTTTGAGCTTCAAGTCATCAGCGTCAAGTGGCTTTGTAATAAAATCATTAGCGCCAGCTTTGACGCACATATTGGCATCCGCATTATGAGAGGCGAGCAGGATATAAGGGTATTGGCCTTGTGGTAATACACGGCGCACGCCGAGGACAAAAGGTCGCGGATCTGTCAGAGGTGAGGGATCAAAGATAACCGCATGAAAAGGCTGTTGCTTGATCATTTCCAGACCGTTGTTTTTTACTTGTTCGACATGAACTTCATGGCCAAGGTCTTGCAAATGGTTTTGCATTATTTGGGTTGATAGACGATCACGGTCAATAATGAGTACTTTCATGTTTTTACAACTCTGGCCTTATATTTTTGAATCATTTGTAACTCCCATGATCCTATAGAACGCCAGCGACTTCAAGCCTATTTATAAAAATGCATAAGGACATTGCGGGACCCACAGATATATTCTCAATTCTTTCTTGAGTTTTGCTTATATATGCGCCAAAACTATTGGCTATAGTTTTCGGAGAGTGTTAACAAGACATGCTTTTTAATAGCTGGATATTTATTGCCTTTTTTCTGCCTGTTGTTTTAGCTGGATACTATCTGCTGAAAAACCGGAATAACGGCGATTATGCCATTGTTTTTCTTGTTCTGGCCTCGCTGTTTTTCTATGGCTGGTGGGATGTACGCTATGTGCCGCTATTGCTACTTTCCATTGTAACGAATTATGTGATCGGTCAAAAATGTAGTGAAGGTTCAACGCATAATAGGTCATGGCTTATCCTCGGTATTTTGTTGAATATCGCGGCGCTAGGCTATTTCAAATATGCAGGTTTTTTTGTTGAAAGCATCAATGAATTAGGCCATGACTTTACAGTGCCTCGGATCGTTCTGCCTCTGGCTATATCTTTTTTCACATTTCAGCAGATTGCCTATTTGGTGGATAGTTATAAAGGCCATATGAAGCAGGTGGGCTTTAAGTATTATTGCTTGTTTGTGAGCTTCTTCCCCCAACTGATTGCCGGCCCGATTGTGCATCATTCCGAGATGTTGCCGCAATTTATCAAAAAGCAAAAAGAAAAGATAAACTGGGCTTTATTTACAGGCGGCCTTGTTGTCTTTGTAATTGGCCTATTCAAGAAGGTTGTGATTGCGGATCGTCTGGCGGAGGTTGCTACACCGATTTTTACATCGGCAAGCAATGGGTCTGTGCTGACATTTTTTGAAAGTTGGCTCGGGGCGTTAGCGTACACATTTCAGCTCTATTTTGACTTCAGTGGCTATTCAGATATGGCGATTGGTTTGGCCGCCCTTTTTGGCATTATGTTGCCGCTGAACTTCTTGTCCCCTTATAAAGCAAAGAATATCCAGGAATTTTGGCAGCGTTGGCACATAACATTATCGCGCTTTTTAAGAGACTATCTATATATTCCATTAGGGGGCAATCGCCACGGTAAAAACAGACACTATATGGCGATATTTGTGACATTCTTGCTTGGCGGTATATGGCATGGCGCGAATTGGACTTTTGCGATATGGGGTGCGCTTCATGGGTTTTATTTGATCGTGTATCATGCCTTCAAGAAAATCAAAATGCCGAAGCTATTGGCGTGGTCTATTACATTCTTGGCCGTGGTGGTTGGTTGGGTCTTCTTCCGTGCGGACAGTGTAGAGACAGCGCTATATATGCTTCAATCTATGCGCGGTGATTTTGGCGTTGCGTTATTCGATCCTCAATCTGGGTTAGGACAGATCCTGCAATCTTTGGGGGTGGATGTCATGCATTCTGGATCCAAGATTTTGCGTCTAAATGATAAGATTTATCTACTTGTTGCGGCCTTCCTCGTCGCAATATTTGCGCCATCAACGCATGAAATTATGAACAAGTCTGTAGCGCTGAGCCATAATAAGCTATCCAGTGAAATAGATACTGGACGTTGGTTACGGTTTACCCCGAACGCGCGATGGGCTGTCTTTATTGGTCTCTTGGCGGCAGTCGCTTTATTGTCGCTTACAAGTGTTTCGGAATTTTTGTACTTCCAATTTTAACAGGCAATTTTAAGGAATAGACGTGAAGGAAAAGAAATTTATAACTATTACGGCGTTTGTTTGCTTGTTGATCATGTCTTTGATCGCAGGGGTGAATTATGTTGTCGACCCTTATGGTATTTATGACCCGCCGCATATTGAGGGCGTGAACGGTCATTACCCTTCGGCGCTCAGTTTCTCGCGTCTTTTTAAAGCGGAAGCGATGAAACGTGTGAAGCCGGATGTTGCGATCTTGGGAACATCTGTTGCGGATGTAGGGCTTAACCCTGAAGGGTTCTTCCCTGATGGGAAAGCATATAATTTTGCTGTTTCCGGCGCTTCTATTGAAGAGCAATACTATAATCTAAAATATGCTTTCGCTGTTAACCCGCCTGAGCTTGTGATCCTGACGCTCGATTTTTTCATCTATGATGCTAATCGGCTTTTACACAATGAGCTGGATTTAAATCGCTTCAAGCCGAATGCGTTAAAGCCTGTGCAGTCATTTTTTAACTCATATGGTACATTGCTGTCGCTCGATACATTTCGCAATAGTCTCCAGCATTTGCGCCGTATGAAGCATCCTGAGCGCTATTCTTATCCGCGCAAGAACGGTCACAATGTTCATCAAAAAGGCGCGTATTTCGCTAAGCATAAAGGTTTTTATCCTATGTTTGTCAAGCCACCAGCACCGGATATGATGGCAAGTAATGACTATCGTTTTGACTATCCTGTGCCTGAGAAACATCCTGTGCAAACCAGTTTCGGATATTTAGAAATGATGCTTGAATTGGCACGGGGTCACGGTGCAGAAGTCATTTTGTTCTTATCACCTATGCATCAAAAATATTTGCGTGTCTTGGAAGATCAGGGCAATTTGGCTAAATTCCACGAATGGCATGACCGCGTGATTGAAACGGTTGTAAATCATAACAAGAAATATGATCACAATTACGCGCTATGGGATTTTTCGGCTAAGCATCCATATACGAATGAACCTATTCCGGCTGAGGGCGACACAAAAACACAGATGAAATATTTTTGGGATGTTATGCATTATCAAGAAAGTCTTGGCGATATTATCTTTAAAAAGATATTGAATAAGAAAGACGGCAGCGAGGATAAAAACTTTCGTTCTTTTGGTAAAAAAATTAATTAGGAATGCTGAGATGCCCCTTGCTTTTTAGGGGTTTTAGAGGCACAAATAAACCATGCTAGATATTAAATACATCATTGAAAATAAAGACGAAGTCCAAAACTCAATCAAAGAGCGCCACGTTGAGTGTGATCTTGATGGCGTGATTGCATTATACGAAGCGCAAAATAAAATTAAGACGGAGGTTGAAGCTCTGCGTGCAGAGGCGAATGCCAATGCGACGGCGATGAAATCGGCGAAAGACCAGACTGAACGCGAGCCTTTGATTAAAAAGGGCGGCGAATTGAAGGCCAAAATTGCTGAACTTTCAGCCGAGGAAGAAGAGGCGATTGCGAAGTTTAAAGAGGCCATGATGACCGTGCCAAACACGCTCGCGCCTGATGCGCCTGCGGGTAGGGATGACACGGAGAACGAAGTTGTTTCCACATTTATGGAGCCGACACAATTCGATTTCACGCCAAAGGATCACTTGGAAATTGGTAAAGATTTAGACCTTATCGACTTTGAGGCGGGGGCAAAAGTAACTGGTTCTAAGTTCTACTTTTTAAAGAATGAAGCTGTGCTTTTGGAAATGGGGATTAAGAATCTGGCGATGCGCATGGCGATGGAAAAAGGCTTTGCGCCGATGATTACACCTGACCTTGCGCGTAATTCTATTCTTGAAGGCATTGGTTTCGCACCGCGCGGTGATGAGAGCAACACCTATGAGCTTAAAGATTTGGATATGAGCCTGATCGCTACGGCTGAAATTCCGGCGGGCGGCTATCATGCTAATGAGATTATAGATGCTGACCAGTTGCCGATTAAATATGTGGCGGATAGTCATTGCTTCCGCCGTGAAGCGGGCTCGTCTGGGCAGTCTTCAAAGGGGATGTACCGTGTACACCAATTCTCTAAGATCGAGCTATTCGTCTTCTGTCTGCCAGAACAAAGTGCGCGGATGCACGAGGAAATCCGTGATTTGGAGGAGAGCATCTATCAAGCGCTTAAGATACCATATCAGGTGGTTAATGTTTGCGCGGGCGATCTTGGCGCATCAGCCTATAAGAAATACGACATCGAAGCGTGGATGCCGGGTAAGGACGATGGCGGGGCGTATGGTGAGGTGACATCAGCATCGAATTGTACAAGCTTTCAAGCGCGTCGTTTGAATATTCGCTATAAAAATCCTGAGACAGGTAAGAATGAATTCGTTCATACACTAAATGGAACAGCCGCCGCGCTGAGCCGTACGCCTGTCGCGATTTTAGAGAATTACCAAACGGCGGATGGCGATGTGATTATCCCTGAGGTCTTACGACCTTTCATGGGCATCGATAAGATCACGCGTGATAAATCACAGCTCTCCAAAGCTAAAGCGGCTTAGGCTTTTATCTGTTTCTTATCAATCACCTGAATTTTGTACGCGGTAATCGTACAGATGAGCGAAACATAGCTTGTCAGGCCTTTTGCGACGTCCCAAAATAATTGTAAATCCTGGGTGCCGACTTGTTTTTTTAACTCAATGAAAGAGGCAAACAAGCTGATGGCGATGAGAAGCCAGACATAATGGCCTAATTTTTTAGTACTTTCTACGAGTGTTAAGTGATCTCCAGCGACCATGCTTATCGGATAGAATGTAATAATTTTAAAAAGGATAGAATAGAATATAACGCTGATAACGTAATCACTATAGACACGCATAAAGCTTAAAACTTGCACATTCATGCCATGATGATTCCACCAATAAGTGGTTCCCGTGCGCGTGAGATATTCAAAAAACATCGTAATGAGCATAAATGCTATGACAAAAACACTTGCTTTTATATCACCTTTATCTAGCCACCATTTCCTTTTTTCTGATAAATAGAATTTATAAATTCTTGTTTGTGCCCAAATCACGAAAGCTATGATAAATAAACCGAGTAACAATCCAAGCCATTGCCCTTCAAATTCATCCAGCCTATCCAGTTGTGTAGCTAGAAGCGAGTTATCTGCTAGTAGGAATAAACTAAGTACAAGAGCGGATAGGTATGGCTTTTGGATTAAGAGCGATTTTAATGTTGTTAAAAAATGCATCATTTACTCAGAGTAGCGGCATTTAGCATTAAACAAAACTATTTTTCCTCATCGCCGTTGTTTAACGTTTCTCTTACTTTCTTTACAGTTTTCTTGATTTTATCTGCGATTACATTTTCTGCGATAGCTTTTGATATAGGGTTTTTTATTAAAAGCATCTCCACACTTTTTTTTGCAATACCCTTTGCAGTCAAGTAACCTTCTGGATGAACCGAATAAATTGCATCTTTTTCTATGGGCGTTACAGGCTTATGTCTTGGTGGAATTTTTGATGGGTCATACGGCTTTGATTTTGGTTTTGGCGCGTTCTCTTTTTCAACAAGTGTTTTGGTAAGCATTTTTTCAGTTTCGCCATTTGGGTGCATGATGCCGTCTTCTTTGAGGTCTTGGGCGCGTTGGAATTGACGGATTGAGTGTTCAAGTTTTTGATCGCTATAGCCAAAATCTTCATGACCAGCATCAAAGCCAAGGGCATTGAATTTCTTGCGCGTATTTTTGACATCTTGTTCATCGGTGGCATAGCCTTTGCCGATAGTTGTTTTTAAGGTGAAATTGATAATATCGTTAATGGTTTTTTGTTTCTGGTTTTCGGCTAATTCCAGGTCTTTATCAGTTGGAACTATTGACATGGCGTATATTCCTTTCTTTTATTTGCGGGGTTTTAGAGCATAAAAAAACCGAACGCGCCTGTTTCTGAGTTTAAGGCACAGTTCGGGTGTTTATGGTGTAGCCTACCATATATATGAATAAATTCCTATAATTGATTTTAGGTCAAATAAAACCTAAATGCGTGAGCAAGATGGACAGGCCGATTACGCATAGAACAGACCCGCCGATAATCTCGGCAATTTTACCGATACGTGCGCCGATGTAATGTCCTGCCATAATGCCAAAACTGCTCATGGTGAAAGTTGCTAGTCCGATAGCAATCGCGGTGGTCCAGATATCAAGACTGAGGAAGGATACTGAAACACCAATAGTTAGTGAGTCTATGCTGGTGCTACATGCGGTGATAAGTGTGCGGAAAAAAGAGGTTTGGTTCTTTTTCTTCTTACGTTTTTTAGGCGCGGCTTGTGCCGCTTCAATGTTCTGGTTCTCATCCTCTTCATCAATGCTTAAACCTTCTTTGATCATCTTTAGACCGATAAGGCCAAGCAATGTGAAGGCTACCCAGTGGTCATAATTTTCGACAAGCGCTTTTGAAAAGTGGCCGATAACCCAGCCCAGCAGAGGCATAAGAAATTCAACCGTGCCAAAGATCAATCCCATGCGCATTGCTTTTGACAGGCTGGGTTTCTTAAGATGAACGCCTTTTGCTAACGCCGCCGCAAAGGCATCGGTTGACATGCTCATGGCAATCAATGTTGTTGAAAGGATACTCATGTCTTTGGAATATATGTTTCCTGCCACGTTGATGCAAGAAATTATAAAAGCCAGCGTGTCTTTTCCTACTTGCGCCTTTCGCCAAAAGTTTTTAAGGTAAAAATCCACTCTAACACTAGATTTAAAAAGGATTTAAGATGATTAAGATTACGCTCCCCGATGGCTCAGTTCGCGAATATGAAGGCGCGGCGGTGACGGGAACGCAAATCGCTGAATCTATAGGAACGGGATTGGCTAAAGCAGCCTTGGCCGTAACTGTGGACGGTGTTCAGCGTGATCTGTCTGATCCGATTACAAAAGATGCGGCTGTTTCGATTATTACGATTGATTCAGAAGAAGGTCTTGAAATTATGCGTCACACAGTGGCGGCGCAAGTGTTAGCCTGCGCGGTAAAGAACCTCTATCCAAAAGCGAAGCTGGCAATAGGCCCGACCATTGAAAATGGTTTCTATTACGACATTGCATTTGAAGAGCCGATTTCAACAGAAGACTTACCAGCGATTGAAAAAGAAATGCGCCGGATTGTTGAAACCCACGCACCGATTGCAAAAACGCTGAACAGTAAGGCAGATGCGCTGGCGGCGTTTAATGAGCGCGGTGAAGACTATAAAATGGAGATTATCTCTGGTTCTGATCAAGAAGATGATTTTCAGCTTTATACCCAAGGCGATACAGGCTTTATTGACCTTTGTCGCGGCCCGCATGTACCAAGCCTGAAACATATCGGGGCTTTTAAACTCACCAAAGTGGCTGGTGCTTACTGGCGCGGTGATTCCAATAATGAAATGCTGACGCGTATCTATGGGACAGCTTGGAAGAATGAGAAAGATTTGAAGGCTTATCTTCACCGCATGGAAGAGGCGGAAAAGCGTGACCACCGTAAAATCGGCAAGGAAATGGATTTGTTCCATATGCAAGGTGAAGCGCCCGGCCAGGTTTTCTGGCATGATAGTGGCTGGACTGTCTTTAAAGAGCTAGAGAGTTATATCCGCGGCAAGCTTCGTCGCCATAATTATCAAGAGGTTAATACGCCGCGCTTGATCAACAAGGATTTGTATATCAAATCAGGTCACTGGGGTAAATTTGGTGAAAATGGCATTNTCGTTGCTGATGCGTATGAGCATGAACATGCCCTGAAGCCTATGAACTGTCCTTGTCACGTTGAAATCTTTAGCCATACAGGAAAATCTTATCGTGATTTGCCGATCCGTATGTCTGAATTTGGAAATTGTTTTAGACAAGAGGCACGTGGTGCTTTGCACGGTATTATGCGTGTAACGTCCATGACACAAGATGATGCGCATATTTTCTGTACAATGGAGCAAATCGAGTCTGAGGTGATTTTGCTCAACGAACTGATCGCTGAGATATATTCAGAGCTCGGCTTTGATGACTATTTCGTTCGCTTCTCTGACCGCCCTGAAGAACGTGTCGGCTCGGATGAGGTTTGGGACGCGGCAGAAGACGGCTTGAAAAAAGCCTGTGCGGCGGCGGGTGTGGACGTTGTGCTTAACCCGGGAGAGGGCGCATTTTATGGCCCTAAGCTCGAATATGTTTTGAAAGACTGTATTGGCCGTGAATGGCAATGCGGCACAATTCAGCTGGACTTCAACCTACCAAACCGTTTGGACGCGCTTTATGTTGATGAAAATGGTGAGAAGAAACACCCTGTAATGATCCACCGCGCCCTTCTTGGTTCTATGGAGCGTTTTATCGGTATCTTGATTGAGCATTTTGCTGGGAACTTCCCGCTTTGGATTGCGCCGCGGCAGATCGTTGTCACAGGGATTGTCGATAAACACAATCCCCATGTCGAAAAAGTGTATGACCGTTTGAAAGAGGCAGGGCTTCGTGTTGAAAAAGACCTTAGAAATGAGAAGGTGAATTATAAGATCCGTGAGCACATGCATGCTAAGGTGAACATGGTCGGCGTTATTGGTGACAAAGAAGCCGAGGAAGATACAATCACTATCCGACGTTTGGGTTCAAATAAGCAGACAAGTTATAAGCTGGACGAGTTTATCCAGCAGTGTCAGGAAGAAATTCGTACACGTGCTTTGCCGCCGGTTTCTGATGAACAGCAAAAGGCCGCGTAACGATAACGGCTTTAAAAAAGATACAAAAAAAGCAGAGCTCAGGCTCTGCTTTTTTAATTCTCTAAGATATGTAATTAGCGGCGGTTGTGTCTTTCAAATACACGCTCGCGACCTGGTTGACCTACTTTAGGCTGTCTTTTGTGGCCTGCTGATTTACCGCCATCGCGTCCGAATGGTGACTTGCTTGCTGCTGATGGTTTCTTTGATGCTGATACGTTCATAGTTGTCTACCTTTCACTCACTTATTTAATTATGTAAATTAATACAATCATATGGAAACTTTATTGTCAACACAATGGATATAAAAAAACAACTCTTTTCAGTAAAAGTGTGAAAAAAACAAGTATAACACATAGAATTATAATTTTATTTCATTTGTGCATTATTATGTTATTTCCGGTATTATGTTAGGAAAAATCTTGTAAAAAAGAGCAGAAAAGGTAAGGTATCTGAGGCATGACAATAAAATTATATAAAAACGATATTCCTGCTGATCTTGACCTAGGGGACATGGTTGCTGTTGATACAGAGGCGATGGGCCTCAATAATCACCGTGACCGTCTGTGTGTTGTTCAGCTTTCGAGTGGTGATGGTAAAGCGCATTTGGTTCAGTTTGAACGTGATAATGATTACGCCGCGCCAAATCTGAGGAAATTGCTATCTGATCCTAACGTATTGAAAATATTTCATTTTGCCCGCTTTGATGTGGCGATCATTCAAAAATATATGGGTATAGATTGTGCGCCTGTTTACTGTACAAAAATTGCTTCTAAGCTTGTGCGTACATTCACGGACCGACATGGTTTGAAAGAGTTGTGCAAAGAATTTTTGAGTATTGATCTGTCTAAACAACAACAATCATCTGACTGGGGTGCAGAGACTTTAAGTTCAGACCAGAAAAAATATGCGGCTAGCGATGTCTTATACTTGCATGAGCTGAAAGAAAAACTAGATAAGATGCTGGAGCGAGAAGGGCGNATGGACCTTGCGCAATCATGCTTTAACTTCCTACCAACAAGAGCGAGGCTAGATTTAAATGGCTGGAGTGACCCCGATATCTTCCAACACTAAGAAGACACAAGAGATGGAACTGTCCGTATCCCAACAAGAAAAAGACATTGAGGCAGGCACACAGGTGCTTCAACAAGAAGCCGAAGGCTTGTCAACAATGGCGCTTGGCCTTGATATTCGTTTTGCCCAAGCGGTAGAGACGATTGACCGCATGCGTGCTAAGCGTACAGGCCGCCTGATTATTACAGGTATGGGTAAATCCGGTCATGTTGGCCGAAAGATTGCCGCAACGATGGCCTCTACAGGTACACCTTCATACTTTGTGCATCCGGGTGAGGCCAGCCATGGCGACCTTGGCATGGTGACAGAGGATGATGTCATTATTGCTATTTCAAATTCAGGCGAAGCACCAGAGCTCGGTGATTTCATCGCCTATTCCCGCCGCTTTCATATCCCGCTTATCGCCATTACCTCCAAGTCAGGGTCAACACTTGGTGCCGCGTCAGATATTGTTCTTGAGCTTCCGCCCGTTGGTGAGGCCGGCAAGATTGGTGTCGCGCCAACGACATCTACAACACTGACAATGGCAATGGGTGATGCCTTGGCGATTGCACTTGTTGAGCGCCTTGGCTTCACGAAACAGCAATTCAATACTTTCCACCCAGGCGGTAAGCTTGGTAAGCAACTCATGAAAGTAGAAGAGATCATGACCCCGCTTGAGGCTTTGCCGATTGTGGCGCCCGGCACAATTATGTCTGATGCCCTTCTTGTGATGACGGAGAAAAACCTTGGGTCATTACTTGTCGTAGAAAATGGCGATTTGCTCGGCATTATTACGGATGGGGACTTGAAGCGCCATATGGGGGATAATCTGTTGACCCATAAAGTAGAAGAAATTATGAGCACGGAGCCTAAGAGTATTTCGCGTGACCGCTTGGCTGCAGAGGCGCTGGATAAAATGCTGAATGGCTATGATCAGGAAATTACGAGCCTGATCGTTTATGAAACACCGAATTGCCGAAAACTGGCCGGTGTTATCCGTATTCAGGCGTGTCTGCGCGAGGGTATTGCTTAAGCATTAACTCATTGTACTTATGTCTGAAAATAATAAAAAGCGATTGAAGTCTTTTGGTCTGGAGGAAAAGCAGAGACCAGAAGATACGCGGCGCTATAGCTCTTTTATCGAGAAACTTAGGATGGTTGTGCCCATCATTGCCCTAGGGCTTGTTATCCTCTTATTTGCTTGGCCACAGTTTCAAGGTACATTCACGACATTCGTCGGTGATGAGGAAGAGTTCGATATTAAGAAATCGGAAAATATGCTGGTTAACCCGCGGTTCGAGAGTGTAAACACCAATGGTGAGCCTTATGTTGTAACGGCAGAAAAAGCGGCCCTTGAGGGCGGTGAAGATAGCGACATTGAGATGGATCATCCTTTCGGTCAGATCAGCCTTGGGGGTGGTAAAAGCATTGAAATTAGTGCCGACACCGGCGTTTATAATCAGGCTCAAGAGACGTTGTCTTTGAAAGATAATATCCGTATGGAGCACAGTACGGGTTATTCTTTGGAAACAAATGATATGTTTGTTGAGCTAAAAGAAGGCATTTTACACGCTCCCTCAGATGTAGTTATATACTCAGACCAAAATAGATTAGAGGCTTCGTCTTTAAAGATTATAGGCGAGGGTGATAAAATAGAATTTACAGGCCCGACTAAGGTCAAGCTGAACCCTGATACGATTGAGGAAATGAAGGATCTGAAATGAAATCGTTACGATTAATGTCATTTTTTTTGCCAGTTTTGATGCTCATATGTGCCGTTGTATCGTCACCGGCCTACGCCAATAAAGCACAGGCGCTGGAAATTGAAGCGGATAATTCTTTGGAGTGGGACCGCAATAATAAGACCTTCATGGCGAAAGGTAATGCGGTGGCAAGCAATGGAGACGCTCGTGTATACGCGGATGCGTTGATTGCCCATTACACGGAAAATGAATCAGGTGACATTATCATCAAGAAGATTGTTGCTTCCGGTAATGCCCGTACGGAAAAAAGTGATGATGTTATTACCGCCCGAGAGATGGTCGCTTTCATGAATGCCCAGAACAAGTTAGACCGTATTGAGGCCAGAAAAAATGTGAAAATCACAACGCCGAATGAAAAAGCGACTAGTGATAAAGCTGTCTATAGTTTCTCGACAGAAATTGCGTCAATGAGCGGTAATGTAAAGCTCACGCGCGGTGCGAATGTTATGCTGGGCCAAAAGGCTGAGTTTAATTTGAAGACCAATGTTGCTCGCCTTTTCTCGGCCAAAAAAGAAAACGGTGCGGCGGGGGCTGGGCGCGTGCGTGGGGTTTTTTATGTTGACGCCGATAAGGCGGACGTGCAATTTGAGCAAGATGCGGCAGCTGAAGATACTCAGGCGCAAAGCGAACAACAACCAACAAAGCCTTACACAGGTCTCAATAATTAATGCATAGATAGGAAATAGTCTTATGACTTCATCAGAGGCAGCAATTGTTAAAGAAGGTTTGCAGGCGCGTCATATAGCTAAATCCTATAAAAAGCGCCCGGTTCTGCGCGATGTGTCTATGTATGTCAAACGCGGCGAATCTGTTGCTCTTCTCGGGCCTAACGGGGCAGGGAAAACGACGAGTTTTTATATCATGACGGGGATGATTAAGGCCAACGCAGGCCAGGTGATGTTGGATGGGCAGGACATTACAAAGTTGCCTGTTTACCGCCGTGCGCGTCTAGGCGTTGGCTATTTGCCGCAAGAAGCCTCTATTTTCCGCGGCTTGAATGTCGAGCAGAATATTAGAGCTGTGCTTGAGACGGGTAATTTGTCTCAGCATAGACAGCAAGTCATGCTCGAAGAATTACTGGCCGAGTTTTCTATCGGCCATTTGCGCAAAACACCAGCTGTAGCCTTATCGGGCGGAGAACGCCGCCGTGTAGAGATTGCACGCGCCTTGGCTGCGCAGCCTCACTTTATTTTGATGGATGAGCCTTTGGCGGGTATTGACCCAATCGCTGTAGGGGATATTCGTGATTTGATTGGTCATCTGAAAGAGCGCGGTATTGGTGTTCTTATTACTGATCACAATGTTCGTGACACGCTTTCTATTGTAGACCGTGCTTATATCCTTCATGAAGGACAAGTTTTGATGGAGGGAGCGCCAGAAGAAATTATTGCCCATGAAGATGTCCGCCGTGTTTATCTGGGTGATAGTTTCGCTTAGTCTTTTTGATTACGAGATGATTTTTCAGAATTTCCTGATATATTAATTATATGAACGATATTACCCAACGTCTTGATTTAAAACAGACCCAGACTCTGGTGATGACGCCGCAACTCCAGCAGGCGATTAAGATGCTGCAGCTAACGAATACGGAGCTTGCGGAGTTGATTGAAAAAGAGCTGGAGCATAATCCATTATTGGAGAAAATCGACCCTAATCAAACAACGGACACGGAAAGCCAATCTGACCAAGAGGAGAAAAGGTCTTCTGAGTCAAAAGACTCTATGGACGAGGCCTATGATGATCAATGGGATGGTGAGGCTTATGAAAAAGGTGAAAAGCTTCAGGATTTTGATGCGGGTTCGTCCATGGCGAATGTAGGAGCAGGGGGAAATACATCTTTTGATAATTTAGAATCAAGTTGGGAAAACTCTCTGGCGAATACAAAAACTTTGCGCAATCATTTAAGCGAGCAGGCTCTGATTGAATTCACAGAAGCGAAAGATCTGGCGTTGGCGATGCAGTTGATTGACCGTGTTGATGAAAAAGGTTTCTTACGTGATAGTAAAGAAGAGCTGTTAGAAAAAATCGGCTGTAAAGAAGAGCGCCTTAATGATGTTCTTAAGCGCGCAAAAGATTTTGATCCGACAGGGATTTTTGCGTCTGACCTGCCAGAGTGTTTCGCTTTGCAACTCGCCGAAAAAGGTCAGCTAGATGAGCCTATGAAGATATTACTCGATAATCTGGATTTACTGGCGGAGCATGACCACAAGAAACTGTGCAAGTTATGCGGTGTGAGTGAGGATGAGCTTAGCGATATGGTGGGGCAGA
Source organism: Micavibrio sp. (assembly GCA_002710775.1). Classification (GTDB taxonomy): domain Bacteria; phylum Pseudomonadota; class Alphaproteobacteria; order Micavibrionales; family UBA9664; genus UBA9664. The sequence continues at coordinate 37,931 of PALX01000026.1, forward strand.
TGCGTGCCCTTAATCCAAATCCGGCAGGTGATTTTGACCACTTTGTCGTGCAAACAGCAATTCCTGATGTATTGATGCGGGCGATTCCAAAATCCGAAGGTGGCGGTTGGCGCGTTGTGTTGAATACAGACACATTGCCGCGTGTGCTCGTGAATGAAGAGTATCATGCGACAGTCATGAACTCGGCGGTTAAGAAAGAAGATAAGACCTATATGAATGAACGTCTTGCTTCGGCGCATTGGCTGGTGCGTGCTATGGACCAACGGGCGCAGACGATTTTGAAGGTGGCAAGTAAGATTATCGAGCATCAATATGCATTTTTCTTATATGGGGTCGAGTACTTAACGCCGCTCACTTTGCGCGAAATTGCGGAAGAGATTGAAATGCATGAAAGTACGGTATCACGCGTAACGACGAATAAGTATATCGGTACGCCGCGCGGTATCTTTGAGCTGAAATATTTCTTTAGCTCAGGTGTGGGGACATCTGGTGGCGGCGGTGATTTGGCGGCGGAAGCGGTGAAGGCTAAGATTAAAGCGCTGATTGATCAGGAAAAAACAGCAAAAGATGTTCATTCGGATGACAAGCTGGCAGAATTGCTGGGCAAGGATGGGGTAGACATTGCGCGCCGCACTGTTGCGAAGTACCGCGAGGCCATGGGACTTGGCTCATCGGTTCAGCGCCGTAAAATCTTGCGGAATAAAGCAAAAAGTTAAATTAAACATTAGTAATGTACCATTTTAAGCGTGATTTTTGAGCTAATCATGCTAAAACAATAGCCATGAGTGAAAAACTTGTCATAGCATTGGATGGCCCGGCGGCCAGCGGTAAGGGAACATTAGGCCGCGCTTTATCAGACAAAATGGGGCTGGCTTATTTTGATACGGGTAAGTTATATCGCGCCGTTGGTATGCGTATGATTGATACTGATAGTGACTTTGACAATGAAAATGATGTGCTGAGTGCTACGGATTGGCTGGTCGAGCATTTCACACCCGAATTGCTCCAAGATGCGCGTCTCAAAAGCGATGAAGCGGGGGTCGGAGCTTCCAAGTCAGGTAAATATGGTGCTATGCGTTCTAAGTTGCTTGAGCTACAGCGAGACTTCGCCAAAAACCCGCAAAATTACTTAGATGAACATACTGCGTCTGGCTTGCATGGGGTGCTTCTTGATGGCCGTGATATCGGTACAGTTGTGTGCCCAGATGCGGATGTGAAGCTATTTGTGACTGCTGATATAGAAAAAAGGGCCGAAAGACGGTTAAAAGAGTTGCAAAATAACGGCGTAGAGGTTACATATAGCGACATTCTTGCCGATATGAAGGCAAGAGATGCCCGTGATGCATCACGCGAAGCCGCTCCAATGCTGGCCGCAGATGATGCAGTGGTGGTTGACACAAGTGAGATGACACCGGCAGATGCCCTTGCCAAATCACTTGAGATAATCGCTGATAAAGCAGGTATCACAATAGAATAAAATCTGTTCGGACTTGGCCTCGCGGCGTAAAACTGGGAAGAGCAGGTTATTATACCTTTGAAAGGAAACTACTAAAATGGCTGGAATTGCAGCAAAACTGGAAGATAACCAGGATTCAAAAGACTTCGCCAAGCTTTTGGATGAATCATTAGGCGAAATTACTAACTTTGAAGGACAAGTGGTAACAGGGACTGTTGTTAGCTTAACATCAGATTCTGCACTTGTTGACGTCGGTCTTAAGGCCGAAGGTCTGGTACCGTTGAAAGAATTCGGTATCGCAGGCGCTGAGAAAGGCGTGAACATTGGCGACCAAGTTGATGTTTATGTTGAGCGTCTGGAAAATAGAGAAGGTCAGGCTGTCCTCTCTCGTGAAAAAGCACGCAGAGAAGAAGCTTGGGAAGATCTCGAAAAATCTTACAATGCTGGTGAACAAGTTGAAGGTGTGATCTTCGCTCGTGTTAAAGGCGGTTTCACGGTTGACCTTAGCGGTGCAATCGCGTTCCTACCTGGCTCACAAGTGGATATTCGCCCTGTTAAAGACGCGTCACCTCTTATTGGAGAAACACAACCTTTCATGATCCTGAAAATGGACCGCCTGCGTGGCAACATCGTTGTTTCACGTCGTGCAATCATGGAAGAAAGCCGTCAGGAAGTACGTGCTGACCTTATGAAGAACATGGCTGAAGGCCAGAAACTCGATGGTATTGTTAAAAATATCACGGATTACGGTGCCTTCGTTGACCTTGGTGGTATTGATGGTCTGCTACACGTGACAGATATGTCATGGAAGCGTATTAATCACCCATCTGAGCTTCTTGAAGTTGGTCAGACGATCCAAGTGATGGTGACTAAGTTCGATGAAAAATCACAGCGTGTTTCTCTTGGTATGAAACAACTCGAAAAAGATCCATGGGATAATGTAGGCGGTAAATTCGCATCAGGCTCTAAAGTTAAGGGTACTGTAACGAATATTGCTGACTACGGTGCATTCGTTGATCTTGGCGAGGGTATTGAAGGTCTGATCCACGTATCAGAGATGTCTTGGACAAAGAAAAACCTTCACCCAAGCAAAGTTGTTTCTACAGATGAAGAGGTTGAAGTTGTTGTTCTCGACGTAGACAATGACAAGCGCCGTATTTCACTTGGCTTGAAACAGGCTCAGGAAAACCCATGGACAGACTTCGCTGCGAAGTTCAAGGAAGGTGACGAAATTGAAGGCACAATCCAGAACAAAGCAGAATTCGGTATGTTCATCTCAGTACCTGGCGGTATTGACGGTATGGTTCACCTTTCTGATATTTCTTGGGAAGATGAAACAACTGAGGTTATGGATGCATATAAAGAAGGTGACACTGTTAAGGTTAAGGTTCTTGAAATCGATCCTCAGGCAGAGAAAATCTCTCTTGGTATCAAACAGCTGACAGAAGACCCATTTGCATCTGCTCTTGAAGGCATTAGCAAAGGTGATGTTGTGACATGTACTGTGACAGCAACGACAGCAAATGCTGTTGAGGTTTCTGTTCACGATGTTGTGAAGGGTGTTATTAAGCGCTCTGACCTATCTCGTGAGCGTTCTGAGCAACGCCCTGACCGTTTCGCTGTTGGCGAAAAAGTTGATGCGAAAGTTGTGAAGGTTGAGCCTAAGAACCGTTCATTGATGCTTTCAATCAAGGCGAAAGAACTTGATGAAGAAAAAGCAGCGATGAAAGAATTTGGTTCAACTGAATCAGGTGCATCTCTTGGTGATATCCTTGGCGCCGCTTTGCAGGAAAAAGAAGGCAAAGCAGCTGACACTAAGGAAGAAAAGCCAGCGAAGAAGACCGCTAAGAAAGAAGAAAAAGAAGAGAAGTAATTCTCTCCTGACACTTCAGTTAAGAATTAAAGAAAGCCCTGCAAACGCGGGGCTTTTTTTTGTGTCTATTTTTTTATTAGTGATCGAGGAGTGACAAGAGAAGAACTGAACTACCCAAACAAACGGCCGAGAATACCGCTGTTCTTTTTCTTATAGGCTTGAATAGCGCTCATGACTTTATCATAGACTTGCTCAGGAGTTTTGCCTGATGTGTCGACGGTCAAATCGTAATTATTTTCGTCATAGATATCGACTTTGTAGTAGCGCAAGAAACGCTCGCGCTCAGATGTTTTACGGGCTTCGATCTTCTCTACGGCCTGTTCAACATCATCATATTGCTCGCCCTTGCGCTTCGTGTCCTTCAAAATGCGTTCAGCGGCGATATAAGGGTTAACCTTCAATCTGATTTTAAATGAACCGGGAATGAAGTGAAACGCCATGCGCGAGTCAACGACCATTGGCTTTTTTGTCTTTACTAATTTAGCAAAAACACCGTCGATACGATCATCAATCGTCGGGTCTTTATCAGCAAGGTGGTTAAGCTCCAGCGTCGTGACGCCCATTTCTTCGGCAATTTTACGTTGGGCAGAGCCTGTAGAATAATATTCAGCGCCCAGCGATTGACACAGCGCATTTGAGAGGGAGCTTTTGCCGCTTCCTAAATCGCCTGTCAGTGTCACTATCAATGGTTTGCTAAATAGACCCATACCTTCTTATAGTGATTTTCGCGAGCGGGTCAAAAAAAATCTTCTATTTTCTCAACTTTTCTTGACCTGCCCCCACTATTGTTGCAGAGTAAAGACTTACCAAGATATTGCCAGAATATGGCCTAGAACAAGGAGTTAGCATGACAAAGTCTGAACTTGTCCAGAAACTATCAGATCGCAATCCGCATTTATTTCTGCGCGATATAGAGCGTATCGTTGATACTTTTTTTGAGGCCATCTCCGAAGCCCTTATTAATGGTGATCGTGTTGAACTTCGTGGTTTTGGTGCTTTTTCTGTGAAAAAACGTGATGCACGTGTGGGCCGTAACCCGCGCACAGGAGAGAGCGTGCAAGTACCGCCAAAGAATATGCCTTTCTTTAAAACGGGCAAGCAGCTTCACGAGCGTCTTAACGACGAGTAATCTTTAACAATCGCACATGCTTAATTTTCTCAAAATTTTGATTGCTTTGCCTTGTACACTGGCAGTGCTCTACTGGGCTATTATGAATGATGCTCAAAGCGTATGGACTTTATCACCGCTACATGAACCAATGTTGATGACTAATGGCTATATTGTTTTAGCCGTTTTCTTGCTTGGCTTTTTATGTGGTGCGTTTATTCTTTGGCTTAATATCATGAAGGACCGAAAGGACTAGCCCAATGAGCCTGCCGCGTATATATGTTGCCCTTGATACAGATAATTTGAATGAGACGCTTGAACTTGCCGCGCGTGTTGCGCCAAGCGGTATGGGCATTAAGCTCGGTATGCGTTTTTACTACGCAGAAGGGCCGCAAGGTGTGCGTAAAGTCATAGAAGCGTGCCCTAATACATCTTTTTTCATAGACCTTAAATGTCATGATATTCCAAAGACTGCCGCTGAAGCCATTGACGCACTTTGTGCGCTAAAACCTGACTATGTGAATGTACATGCTTCCGGTGGGTTAGAGATGATGCAAGAAGTGGCTAAAACGGTAGCGAAATACGGCAATGACGCGCCGAAAGTTTTGGCCGTAACGGTGCTGACAAGCCTTAATGATGAAAATCTAGATGCTGTTGGCCAAAAAACGCCAGCCAAAGAACAAGTGGTGCGCCTTGCTCAGCTTACGAAAGAGGCTGGTTTAAGCGGTGTGGTTTGTTCTGCTCATGAAATCGAAGCAATCCGTGCAGCCTGCGGTGATGACTTTGCCCTTATGGTGCCAGGCATTCGCCCAGCCGGTAGCGCAGTCGGTGATCAAAAGCGCGTGATGACGCCGGCTGAGGCTGTGTCCAAGGGGGCGACACATTTGGTGATTGGCCGTCCTATTACAAAAGCGGATGACCCAAAAGCCGCTGTTCAGGCAATACTAGAAAGCATCTAAACAAAAATGAGTATTCCAATTTGGGCGTTTGCGGGATTAATTGCCTCCGGTATGGCCGCTACAATGATGTTGGTTCAGGAAAAGCAAAAGGCTGAGGGCTTTGCGCTAGCGGCATGGAATAAGATGACGATATGCCTCTTACTCATTATTCCGGCTCTTTATATCGGTTTCCCTCATAACCCCGAATTTTATCTCTACACGGCTGCAACAGCTATTATATATGCGATTAGCGATGTGATTTTCTTTAATCTGGTCAGCCGTTCAGGCGCGGGGGTCGTCTCGCGTATATTACCGCTCAATGTCATTTTTATATTTGTTGCATGGCTTCCCTTCGACCCTGATCTCGTGAGCCATTACTTAAGTAATCCATGGCAAACAATGGGAATTATCATAGCACTGGCGGGCGCGGCGTTTTCGGCGGCTGTGTTAAA
>PALX01000027.1 GCA_002710775.1 Micavibrio sp.
AAAACTGTGTTTACGATTACTTAGAACTCGTTTTTAGCTTTATCTATTCACTAACTCGTTTTTCAGTTATTGTTTTCGTATGAAATTTTTAGGCCTTATTTTGTGTTTGTTTGTTCCTTTAAGTGTTTATGCTCATGAAAACCATGATGAAGAAGCACAACCTATTTATCAAATGATCCCTGCCGCGATAGAGCAAGCGAGAGCCAAAATCACTAAAGATGGGGCGTATTTAAAAATTACCTCTAACGGAATTCCCAATCATCAGACAGGACAATTCCCCAATAGTGATAACCCAAATGCTATCCAAGCTCAAAATCATGAATACCGCGTGGCGGCATCACCTCATAAAGCAGGCAGAGTAACACAAATGCGTGGTCAACCATTCGGTGTTGCGATTAATGGCATCCCTTTTGATCCTGGTACAGCGGAATGTTATGGGCAGCAAAGAGGCGGCAGGCCTGGCAATATGGCTGTGTGTGAATGGCGAGAAGAGGCTATCGTCAATGGCCGTGGTCAATTGGGGCTTGATAGCTCTAATGCCCATGTACAACCAGATGGAACATATCATTATCATGGTATCCCAAATGGTCTTGTTTTGTCAGTCCCATCAAATAATGACCTTATTATGGTTGGCTATGCCGCGGATGGATTTGGTGTTTATGTAAGTAAATCTGCTAGGTTTAAACCTAGCTACCAATTAAAACCAGGGACAAGACCGAGTGGCCCAGGCGGTCATTATTCAGGTAAGTATACACAAGATTATACCTATATTGCGCAAAGCGGTGATTTAGATGAATGTAATGGCTATTCAGATGCCTCAGGCAATTATGCTTACATATTAACTAAAGATTTTCCTTTTATTCCGCGCTGTTGGGTCGGAACACCTGATGAAAGCTTTGAAAGGCAGCCATTGAATTCAGGAGGCCGTCAGAGCCGAGAGGGCCGCCGGCCACCTCCCCCAAGACACAGATATTGATGAGATAGTTGAGTTTTTTGTATTCTTTTGACAGAACCGTCGTATTTATTTAGTCTCATGTTATGAAAATTTAAAGGTTGAGAAGAGTTTATGTTCAAAAATTTACTGACAACGCTTGTTGAACGCCGTAAAGCCGTGGTTGCTTATAATAGAGCGGCGGGTAATTCTCGGATAGCCTTTAAAAATGCTGTTAATGAAGAGACGCTTGATAGCCATATGGGCGGTCTCGCTGATGTTTCAAAGGCTAACCAAGAGCATGAAAAAGCCTGCGCTTTTGCCGCTGACCAGTATGCTAATCTTAAAGACGTTAGAAAGAAATTCCCCGTATTGCCAGCTTTCTTGCGCGCCAGAACAGTTTAGATCTATGTAGATTACGCGCTTTTAACTCTGGCGAGTGTTTCAGCTTTTGGTTTATATACGCTATCAACATTTTCAATCCCCCATTGCATGATCTCGAATAAAACAGGCTTTAAGGATCGCCCTGCCTGCGTCAGGTGGTATTCATAGCGCGGCGGATTGTTTTGATAGGCATGTTTTTCAATGAGGCCAATCTCAGTCAGTTTGCTTAGGCGGTTGGTNAGNATATTNGTNGCGATCTTTTCAGGAGACTTCAGGAAATCACCAAATTGGCGTTTTTGCATGAACAGCATATCGCGCAGAATAAGAAGCGTCCATTTGTCGCCAATAATATCCAGTGTACTGGATATCGGACATAGAGACCTTTTGGTACTTGCTGGTGCTTTAACCTTACTCATGCATCTAAGCGTGACAGATTCACAGCTTACTTGCAAAGTGCAATTAATTAAGGTGTTGGCTGCATGGTTTTTGATCGCGTTGTCCGTGGTCGTCGGCAATCAAAAACATCAATGATACGTGGCTCTTCTTTGGTCGCTTCGTAAATTGGCCAATCATGTAAAATTGCTTTGCCAAGTCGACCTAGCCCATGAATAAACAGATATTGCCCAGGTATTGTTACCCAAGGCTGTAATGTGGATATAGCTTCAAGGTTTGTCGTGCGCCCATCATCGCATTGCGAACACATGTAATCGCCTTTTTTCCCGTTGGTATGAAAAATATAAGTGCCTGCTTTTTTTCTGGGGGCAAGAATACGAACACCATGGCCATTAAAAACTAAATTTTTATTTCTTCTTATGTCTGTGTCTATGTCTGGTTTGCCATCAAAATGAGCGTTTACATATGAATTAGATGTGTCGTGAATACGTCTATCAACGGTCAGTAATGTAAACATTCTAGCAAGTTGTAATATCTCTTTGGCAATACTAGGTTCGAAGTGTTTGTGAGGTGCCATAAAGTCTCGGTTTAACTTAAACTTTACGCCAGCCCCGTTATCAAATGATCGATACAAAAAAGGACCGTAATGTTTGTTCAATAAACTGAAGGCTATACCTTTTAACCAATGCATAATGTTGGCTGGGGTGGTTTGTACGTGTTTATGGGCACTTTCTGTCTTTTTTGTGTCTTCTATTTGTTCAGGTGTTTTTTGCCATACAGCGCCTTCGATGCCATCTCGGCTTATGGCTTCATCGGCTTTTCGGCAGGCTTCTTCAATATCGCGCGCTTGGAAGACGACAATATTGGCGGGGTGGTTATCCGCAGAAATAATAAGTGGTTCTTTTTCATAGGTATATTTTGTCATAGCTAAACTCTTAAACTGGCTTTATGTCAGGCGTCTTTGTGTAATCTGGATTGATGTTCGGGCCAGCGATTAGGTGATGTCTACCATGATCAAGTCCTTCGGCCATGAGGTGTAATTGTGTGAATAAGGGGCCTGCTTTAAATTTATGAGCAGATGTCTTTGGGTCATAAACGTCATAGACTTCACCGCAATCGAAGATAACTTTGACGGTCAGATCTTTTAAAATGATGTCTTGTTGTGCGACAAATTCAGAGAAATTATCAATGACTTCGTGGCCCATATTTCGGGCGCGGTTAATCTGAAGTGTCTTATTGTATACATCATAAGGGTCGACAGGCAGATAGGCCCATAAGCCATCGCCTTCATATCGAATGGTTTTGGCGCCATATGCAGTGCATAAAGGGTCAAGGAAAAGGGTTAAGAAGCTATCTGCGAAATCATTGGCACGCATATGGCCATAGGTATTTGAAGCCCATTTAAACCCATTAATATCAATATAAAAGAGAATGGCGTTTTCCTGATACGGCGCTTTAATACGCAAAGCACGCTCATTACGTGCAATTAATGGCGCTAAGCCCTGAACGTGTGTATTGAATGCTGTTCCGTCACTAATCGCTTGAAGAGCGCCGCTTAGCTGAGTGGCCATGGCTTTGACTTTTGGGTCGAATACAGCTTGTAAAACAGCATTCTGGCCATTGGGCAAAGAAATGCGGTGATTGATACAGTAATGTTGGTCTGGAAACTTGCGGCTAGCGCCGTGTGGAATATCTTCATATAGAGCCTGAATGGCTAGAGAGTCATCACGTTTGAATTTTCTTTTATATATATATTTATCTGTTCGTTGCAGATGTGGCGTTAAAATGCCCGTCATCGGATAGGAAACGAGGAAGCCCGCATCAGCAGTTTCACAGGACGGCATAAAAAGCCCTATGGTTAGAAACTCACGACTGATATCCGCCATTGTTTCGGCGATATTATACAAAATCGCATCACTTTGGCGTAAACCTGATTGGATCAGTATTTGTTCCCTGTTCATGATGAAGTATATACATAATACGGAACTTTTAGTAAAGAAAAACGTTAGTGTATTTAAACCTATTGGACTTGTGAAAATTAAAGTCTATTTGATTAAGCGTAATTTATTAATAAGGAGTACTTACTATGCATAAATTTCTTCGTGTTACACTTATGGGAGCGGTCCTAGGGGGAAGTTTAGCATTATCCAGCCATGCTTTCGCCCAGACTTTCAGTCAGGATGACCCTAATACCAAAGGATGGCGCACTCATGTTACGGAGGTTGAATTGCCTACAGAAACGATTGTTGTAGAAGAAACAGAGACCATCAACGCCCCGCAATTCTTTGAACTGGATACAAATGACGATGGTTATGTTGATGAAAGCGAATTTGTTGTCTTTCAAACTTTTACACCGCGCGTGCTTTCAGTCTTGGACAAAAATGGTGACACTAAACTAACGGAAAAAGAATATAAGCGCATCGTTGATATCGAAGTCACGGAATCCGGTGACGTAAGGTTTCGCTAAGCTTTTTCCATGAGCCATCTATAATTTTGTGCAAAGCGTATCAATTCTTTATTGATGCGACAGGGTCTTTTGTCGATAATGGTCTTGTAAAGATATTATATAAAGGACTGGATATGAGAATTTTTGCCGTTATTGCCCTAGTATCAATGATGAGCTTGTCCTTACAGGGATGTTCGAATACAATTCGTGGGGCAGGGGCTGACCTTGAAAAAGCAGGCCAATCTATCCAAAAATGTTGCTAAATAGCCCATTTCATGACGACCTTATTCGTTGACCTCTATCCAACCCATATGGTGAAATACGTATATGACGAAACCCATTATTGGTATTGTTGCCAATCATAAAGTCGGAGATTGCTCTCGTAAGAAAGAGTATCGCCTGCTGGATAATGTTGTCGATTATGTCGAGGCTGCCGGCGGGCTGGCTTTTATCCTGCCTTATGAGCTAGAGGCAATACCACAGGTTTTATCAACGGTTGATGGACTATTATTACCGGGGGGTGATATTTGTTATGGCCACGAATATTATGATCCCGGACATAAATCTCGTTTCCCTGCATCAAAGCGTTCCGCATATGAAATTGCTTTGCTTAATTTGGCAATGGTTCAAGACAAGCCGACGTTAGGTCTGTGTCTGGGTATGCAGATTATGGGCTGTATGCTTGGGGCGCGCTTGCGCGTATTGCCTAAAAAATGGGGTTTCTTAAAATCCATTCATCGTAATGAAAATGGCTCGAAGCTTGTCCATCCTGTTTCGATCAAAAAAGATAGTAAATTAGCGGCACTTGTTAATATGCAGCAATTAGAGGTGAACTCTATTCACGCCGAAGCGCTGTCTAAGATGGATGAAAGATTTGTATCGGCCCGTGCACCAGATGGCGTTATTGAAGCGATTGAGCACCCAGATAAAACATTTATGCTTGGGGTGCAATGGCATCCTGAATACTTCCTTGATGCTAATGGCAAGCATTTATCTATATGTCGGGGGCTTGTTGAAGCAGCGTTGGCCAAGCGGTCATAGGTTTATTCTTAAGTCTTTTCTTGCAATGGACATAATATTTGTCCTAGGATAATTACTTTGATTGGAGAAAAAATGAAACCTTCTTATTCTATGGTGGCTTTGGCGGTCCTAATGACAGCATGTACGGGAGAGCCTCATGCCTCCGCTCAGGAACTGACTGGAGATGAACCGGAAGTTCAAGATGGAAATGCTGTGACAACAGTGGCCTCTGGTCCAATGACTCTAACATCATGCACAAGTGATTATTATGAGATTTCTATTTCCAGAGATTCTTCTTTGGTGTTTAGCACTGACGTGGATATAGAGGCTTTAGAAGATCTTGGTGCGCTTTGGCAAAGTTATCTTACTATGAACTGGGATGCACAGGCCGGTGAACTCAGTAAAGAAGAAGCGACATTTATTGAAAAACAAAGCATAGAAGATCGTCACCTTATATTGAAAGAACTACTAGCACAGCCAACGCAAACAAGTTTCATGTTTTTTATGGTTATCGGGAGTGCGATTGGTGAAATGCCCAATATTAGTGATACAGAAATTGGCGGTGATGTTGTGATTTCCGATGCACCAACAGCTGAATGTATTATGCGCCGCTCAAATGGTCCTAAATACGAAATCTAATCTATCGATTTTTGGTGATGTCTCACTGGATATCTTATCGTCATTGTTCTATAGTTGTGATCAATGTAAATAAGACGATGTGAGGGAAGATGATCACAGCACTTTACGCAGGTATTTTAGGCATCATGTATGTCATCCTGTCTGTTCAGGTTATTAAGGGACGTTTTCATTACCGTATTAGCCTATTTGATGGCAATAATGANGATATGAANAANCGCATNCGNGCGCATGCTAATTTTGCNGAATATGTGCCATTAGCACTNGTTNTNATGATTTGTATGGAATTGCAACGGGCTGATGATATCTATCTTCATTTGTTAGGTATTACACTTTGTGCGGGAAGGTTTGCGCATGCAATTGGTATTGTGCGTTATTTGAATGCTAATTTGTACCGTGCTTTAGGAACAGTGGCCACCTTTACGGTTATTACAATCGCCAGCATATATCTGATCCTTGAGTATTTCTATTGATTCAGTTTATTAACTGGTGGGCTGTTTAGCGCGCCTGTATAGCGGTGTATCACATACAGCAGAAACAAGATAATCTTTGGCTAATGGTTTTTCAATAAAGTTTAATGCGCCCATATCAAAAGCTTTGCGGGCATTATTGCTCACTGTATCGCTTGTCAGCAATATGATATTGGCTTCGCTATCGATGCGGCGGATACAATGAAGGGCTTCAAACCCGCTACGGCCTGGCAAGTGAATATNCAACAAGACGCAATCCGGTGCCATATCGACATAATTCTTAATGGCTTCCTCGGCAGTGGTGACATGAATAACGCCTGCAGTGTCTTCAAGATATTTCTCAATTTGTTTGCCNGTAAATAAATCATCTTCAACCACAAGAACAACGGGTTTTTCNCTATGTTCTCTAACCGGAGAAATGGTGCGTCTCTTCGTTGTGTTGATGAGTGTCTCGTACATAGCCCATTCTTTAGAAGCGATCTCCATCTTTTCTTGATCTTGTCCTAGCNTCTGNTCCGCTTCTTTGTCGGTGATTGGTGTAATTTTGGCGCGTANATAGTCGNGGCAACTATCATCCAANGCGCCTGAGAATCTATANAGTTCTTGGTATAAATCTGTATGCGGAGTCATGTGGACGAGTAGCCCTACGCTTTTATCATCATAAGCATAAAGGAAGGCGTCTTCAGTATCACCCAAAATAAGCTTTAGCCTTTCAATAATATCATCATGCAGTTTAATAATTTCTGTAACACGTCTCTTCGCGATGAGAGGNGAGCGTGTCATCGCCTCAAATAAACCTTCTTTTTCGAAGATAACACTGAGTTTGAACCAGTGTGCCTGTTCGAGCTTATGTGTCAGATGATCGTCGTTGATTTCACGTAGGTGGTTAGCATAGGCCTGAGGTGCCTGTTGATTGATAATTTTGACCATGGATCCGTTTACCCTGTTCGTATGGTTGGTTATAGATACCCCTTACTAAAACCCATTATAACAATGAGCTGTTAAACAAAGATTACGGATAGATAAAATTTAGACTAATTTTGCCTGAAACGTCCGGAAGGCATCTTTTGTCAAAGTGTTTTGGCGATATCTATCGCGGCGTAGGTGATGATGCCGTCGCACCCTGCGCGTTTAAACGCCATCAGGCTCTCTGTCATTGTATCCAGATCATGAAGCCATCCCTTTTCTGCTGCCGCTTTGATCATCGCGTATTCACCGGAGACGTGATAGGCGAATGTTGGTAGACGAAAATTATCTTTGACGCGGTAGCAGATATCCAAATAGGGTAGGCCGGGTTTAACGATGAGCATGTCTGCACCTTCTGCAATATCAAGCTCCACTTCACGCAAGGCTTCTTCTGCATTGACCATATTCATTTGATAGGTCTTGCGGTCTTTATGGGCATGGGGATAGGCGCCCAATGCACANCCTGCGGNTTCACGGAAAGGNCCATAAAAATTAGAGGCAAATTTTGCGGCATAAGACATGATGGGGATGTCAGTGAAGCCGTGCGCATCAAGTGCGTCACGTATCGCCGCTACTCGCCCATCCATCATATCTGATGGCGCAATGATATCAGCGCCAGCTTTAGCCAGATTAACGGCCTGACGTCCAAGATTTTGGATAGTGAGGTCATTATCAACATCGCCCGCATCGTTAATGGGGCCGCAATGGCCATGATCTGTATATTCACAAAAACAAAGATCAGCGATAATGCCGATATCCGGCACAGCTTCTTTTATAGCCTTGATGGATTGACAAACAATATTATTGGGATCGAAGGCGGGGGAGCCGTCAAAGTCTTTATCTTCATCCGGTACGATTCCAAACATTAAAAGCGCTGGAATACCAAGCTCCTTTGCTTCCTGTGCCTTCTTCGCGGCAAGGTCTGGTGATAAACGCGATACGCCAGGCAGGCTTGTTATCGGGGTTTCATTGTTTTCTCCGTCATGCACGAACATGGGGTAGATCAAATCTTTGGGAGAGAGCCAGTGCTCTTGCACCATATCACGGAGCCATTGTTTTGACCGAAGGCGGCGCATGCGCGTATGGGGAAAGAATGTCATGTGGCTCAATCTTTAAAAATGGAGCGGGTGAAGGGAATCGAACCCTCGTAACCTGCTTGGAAGGCAGGGGCTTTACCATTAAGCTACACCCGCGAAATGCTTTTATAACCTAAGACATACTGAATACGTTACTTTCGGATAAACGTCAAGAATATAGATGTGTCAATTTATGTCGATTTAGGTTACCCGCAACGACGAGCCATGCCCAGTCTATTGAAACTGCGCCCTTGGTCTTCCATATCTATCTCATTGCCATATGCGTCTAAAACATACAGTCTATGCGCAAAAGGTAGGTCGTGGATGATGCCTTCATTGAAATCATCGCCGTAAATTTCAAATGTCCAGGTGCCTTCATCGTCTAGGCGCATTACACTAAAAACATCACTGTTCCCATATTTGTCTGCAATACCTTCATTACAGTATTCGTTTAATTCTTTGATAAGTACTGATAAAGCATCATCATAACCATAGTTTCCACCGAGAAAGCTTTCTGGAAACACGCAAATAGTTATAACGGGGGATTGATTTAGAAGTCTGGCTTCTAATGCGGACATATAAGGGTTTTTGCCACGTTCAGATTTTGGTTTTTCTTTAAGTTTGTTGCGGCTAACTTTTCCTGCAATGAGATATGGTGAAGACATTCCATTGGTTAAAGCGTCGTTTTGCATCATAAGACCGAGTTCCTTACGGAATTGGACTCTTTCGTGAACGCTCATATCTCGAATATGTTGATTGATCTCATTGGCGTTTTCTCGCAACCAAGTTCTGTCATCATGCCTTATTTGGCGGCCTGTTCTGTTACGTTTGCGCTTATCTGATTTTAGTGCGCGTCTCTTCGCTAAATCGAATGCTTTTGTGCTTGTGAGTTCACGGCCATCGGGCAATGTTACATATTTTACTCTTTGCCCTGAGTTACCGGCGCTCTCCCTGTCTGTGATTGCCATAGTGTATCCCTGCTTTTTTATTTTTATTATTACGAAAATAAGCAAATAAAGGCAAGAAAATTTCTGCTGGAAGATATCTTAAGTTGTTAGTTTTTGACCTGCGCTACGAGCACGCTTTTTTAATGGCGGATAGGCCTTTTGATCGCGGACTAAAGTCTCTGGTGTTGATAGAGTTGCGCAGAACCTAATAAGCGTTACATCGGAAAATTTGGTCATTTCTGCATCTGTTAAAGAAAGTTGCCCAACGGGTCTGGAAATACCTTTTTCTTTCAATTCACGGATGATGAATGTATTCGGTGTTTCGCTTCTGTCAAAGTGACATATCGCGGAATCATCGCGCTTGATGGATTTGGCATCTTTGCCGTTCAGTACTTGCATTAAGCTCTTGAGTTTTCGCTTGGTGAATTCTGAATCTTCTTTCAAATCCAGCACGACGTAACTCCCAACCAGAATATCATTACCCGTTTCCGGATCTTTATACCTGATCGAGAAACCACGTTCTGCCATAGAACTTTCAGTATAGTAATATGGTCCGGCATTTACGCTCTCGTTAAAATCTGTATTTTTGGTCATTTTACCCTTGCCCTCTTAAGGCCCTTTTTTGTATAAGTTTAGGCCTGCACTTACCCTCTTTCGTGCACTATGCCAAAGAGAAGTAAATATTTTGCTAACAAAGCATAAAATTGTTTAAAAAAATTGGAGATAAAAATGACAGCCCAACCTCAAGCAGTAGAAAACGACTATCAAGTTGCTGATATTTCATTGGCAGAATGGGGCCGTAAGGAAATTACGATTGCCGAAACAGAAATGCCGGGTTTGATGGCGATCCGTGAAGAATACGGAGCAAAGCAGCCGTTGAAGGGCGCGCGCATTGCGGGTTGTCTGCACATGACAATTCAAACAGCCGTTCTTATTGAGACATTGACGGCTTTGGGCGCAACCGTGCGCTGGTCTTCTTGTAATGTTTTTTCAACACAGGACCAAGCGGCGGCGGCTATCGCGGCGACAGGTGTGCCTGTATTTGCTTGGAAAGGAATGAACGAGGAAGAATTCTGGGATTGTATTCATAAAACGATTAAAGGCCCAGATGGTTGGACACCAAACATGATTTTGGATGATGGCGGTGACTTAACACTTCTTATGCACAACGAATATCCTGAACTTCTCGACGCTGTAAAAGGTATTTCAGAAGAAACAACGACAGGTGTTCTTCGCTTGAATGAAATGTCTAAGAAAGGCACATTGAAAACACCAGCGATCAATGTGAACGATTCTGTAACGAAGTCTAAGTTCGATAACAAATATGGCTGCCGCGAGTCTCTTGTTGATGGTATCCGCCGTGCGACAGATGTCATGCTTGCTGGTAAAACAGCCGTTGTTTGTGGTTATGGTGATGTTGGTAAGGGTTCTGCTGAATCTTTGGCATCACAAGGTGTGCGCGTGACAGTAACTGAGATCGACCCAATCTGCGCACTACAAGCGGCAATGGATGGATATGAAGTGTCTACAATGGAAGATAAGGCGCCAGTGGCGGACATTTTTGTGACAACAACAGGGAACAAGGACATCATTACAGTAGACCACATGCGTGCGATGAAAGACCGCGCGATTGTTTGTAACATCGGTCACTTTGATAATGAGATCCAGATCGAGCCTCTTCGCAACATGAAATGGCACAATGTGAAGCCTCAAGTTGATGAGATTGAGTTCCCAGATGGTAAGCGTATCATCATGCTGGCTGAAGGTCGTCTTGTAAACCTTGGCTGTGCAACAGGCCACCCGTCTTTCGTGATGTCAGCGTCTTTCACAAACCAGACATTGGCGCAGATCGAGCTTTGGAATAACGCAGACCAGTATGAAGCTGGTCAAGTTTATGTTCTGCCTAAGCATTTGGATGAAAAAGTAGCGGCGCTTCACCTTGAAAAACTCGGTGCAAAGCTCACGAAGCTGTCAAAAGATCAGGCGGACTATATCGGCGTTGATGTTGAAGGCCCGTTTAAATCTGACGCTTACAGATACTAATATTAAAGATAAAATCCCAATAGGGGTGTGTTAAAGAAAAGGAGGCCTAAGCGCCTCCTTTTTTATTACGTGCCGTATATCTGCGAAGCCATAATACCAACTGTGATAATAATGGCGGCGATGATGCGTCTATGTCCGGCTTTTTCCTTTAAGAAAAAAGCACCGATCAAGGTAGCAAAAA
The DNA here is from genome assembly GCA_002710775.1 of Micavibrio sp. GTDB lineage: Bacteria > Pseudomonadota > Alphaproteobacteria > Micavibrionales > UBA9664 > UBA9664. Next base: position 11,494 of record PALX01000027.1, read on the forward strand.
CGATATTCAAATTGCTGACGGGGAGCGCTTCGGATACTTCTGTGTAATAAAGGACAAAGAGAATGCAGGCATAGCCGACATTATCCAGTAACGAAGATGCAATGATTTGCCCCTTTTCTTTGTTTACCAGAGCGATAATGCTTCTTCGGTATTTAGCTAAAGCGATGATACCGACAGGCAGGCCGATAAACATGAGCCATATAATATAGGCAATCGTGTGATCGGCTTGCTTGATGCCGTAAATATCTATCAGAAACTGTGCAGTGCCAAAAAATGCTGCACCCATCAGATATAAAAGGCCTTTATCGCTTTTGATATTCGTTATTTTGCTGAGCGGTGTTTTTAAGAGAATGCCAAATGTAATGATGCTGATACATATCCACTCGACCCCCGTGACACTTTCGGCGAAAATAAAAGCACTAATCATCAGTGTCAGCAGGAATTTGAAAGCGGCATTTATAGGCGCCAGATAGCTTAAATCATTTTGGTCATAGGCTTTGGCGGCGAAATACAGCATGCATGTATAGGCAATAGAGGAAAGCCCTATAAACAGGAATGAGCTTGTAGAGGGGAGCGGCACAAACCAGATGAGAATAAAAGCAATAAGCGCTGTGACAAGGTTGAGCGCACCAAAAAGAACGAGCCTGTTTGCCGATACTTTAATGAAAAGCGAATATGTTGCGCTACACAAGGCATAGATAACAAGAAGCAGATAGGAGAGCACTTCCATAAGACAGGGGCGATCCTCTTCTCTTAGCTTTCGCGTTGGTAATTCGGTGGTTCTTTTGTAATGGTCACGTCGTGAACATGACTCTCTTTAATGCCGGCTCCTGTTATTTTATTGAACTCAGCCTTTTTCATGTCAGCAATCGTTTTTGACCCTGTGTAGCCCATCGCCGCCCGTAGGCCGCCTACCATCTGATGCAGAACATTTGCCATTGGGCCTTTATATGGCACGCGGCCTTCAACACCCTCAGGGACGAGCTTTTGGCTAGAGCTTGTGCCTGCTTGGAAATAACGATCCGCTGAACCGCGCATCATCGCGCCAACAGAGCCCATGCCGCGATATGTTTTGTACGAGCGCCCTTGATAGAAAACGACTTCACCGGGCGCTTCGTCAGTCCCGGCAAAAGCAGAACCGAGCATGGCGACATCAGCGCCAGCGGCAATCGCTTTGGCCAAATCGCCGGAATAGCGAATACCGCCATCGGCAATTACGGGAACGCCGGACCGTGCGCATTCTTCGGCAACATTCATAATAGCGGTGAGTTGGGGGACACCGACACCCGCGACGATACGTGTCGTGCAAATTGAGCCTGGGCCGATACCAACCTTAATCGCATCCGCGCCATGTTCGATAAGGGCGCGTGCCGCTTCGGCAGTTGCAACGTTACCAGCAATAACTTGCATATTATTTGAGCGGATAGAGCGGATTTTTGTGACTGTATCCAAAACGCCTTTAGAATGGCCATGCGCTGTATCAACGCAGACAGCGTCCAGATCACAATCGGCAAGGGCTAAGGCGCGGTCATACCCGCTTGTGCCTGTACCAACGGCGGCGCCAACGCGTAAGCGCTCTTTGTTATCTTTACACGCCATTGGGTTAAGGATAGCTTTTTCAATATCCTTAACGGTGACAAGGCCCGTACATTTATAGTCTTTGTCTACGATGAGTAATTTTTCAATGCGGTTTTTGTGAAGTAGTTTTTTGGCTTCTTCGCGCCCGACTTTATTTTCTGCCGTTATCAGATTCTCTTTGGTCATCAGTTCTTTGACAGGCTGTTCAGGATTGTCAGCGAAGCGCACATCACGATTTGTTAGGATGCCCACGAGCTTGCCATTTTGTTCTGTGACAGGAATGCCGGAAATATTATAATTGGCCATAAGATCCAAGGCTTCTTGTAAGGAAGCATCGGGATGAATAGTGATTGGATTGACGACCATAGCAGAAACGAAGCGTTTGACTTTGCGCACTTCTTCGACTTGCTTGCCGATGTCCATATTGCGGTGAACGATCCCCATGCCGCCAGCCTGAGCCATAGCAATCGCCATATCGCTTTCAGTTACGGTATCCATTGCTGAGGAAAGGAGCGGAATGTTTAGCTCAATATCTTTGGTGAGTTTTGTTTTGGTTATGGCGTCCGCGGGATGGATGTCTGAGGCCGCAGGGACAAGCAATACATCGTCAAATGTGAGAGATTCTGAAATGGATTTCATCGTGTGATAACTCCTTTTCATGAAGAATATAGAGATGTTGAGTGGATTTGGGAAGGAAGAATTTTATATTGATGAAAGATAAACTATATAGCGATTAGAAATCTATATGACTATACTACCTTGACAGTTTTGATATTGAACCCGAACAAAGATGTATAAGAACAAAATGACGCAGGTTAATTCTCCAAAAGCTAAGAAAATACCCCATAGAATAACGCAGCATGGCGAAGAGCGTGTTGATGAGTATTACTGGATGCGCGATGAGAATTGGCAACAGGTCTTGGAGGACCCATCTGTTCTTTCGGAGGATATTCGTGAGCATTTAGAAGCAGAAAACAAGCATTTTGACGCACATCACGCGGATTTTGAAAAGATGAATGATCTTGTCGCCGAGGAAATTTTGGCGCGGATCAAACAGGATGATGAAAGCGTTCACTTGCCTGATGGAGAATGGAGTTACTTCAGTAAATACGAAGAAGGACAAGACTACCCTGTGTTTTACCGTGAGCATGCAAAAGGGGGCGGTGCTGAGGTTTTGTATGACGGCCCGCAAGAGAAAAAGAAATCAGGTAGTAATTTTTTCAGTATTGGCGAGGTAAGCCATAGCCCGGATCATAAGCTTTTAGCGTATAGTCTTGATGATAAGGGTTCGGAATATTATACGATCCGTGTTCGTCAGGCTGGTTTTGATGAAGACCGCGACGAAGTGATTGAAAATTGTAATGAAGATTTTGTCTGGAGCGCTGATTCCAAATGTATTTTTTATGTTGAGCGCGAAGCGGCACGTTCTAAGCGTGTTAAATGTCATGTTGTTGGCACAGATCCTAAAGAAGATAAAATCGTATTTGAGAACGATGATGACACCATGTTTCTTGGCGTTGGGAAGTCTGCATCCTCAAAATACATATTTATTGAATTACGCAAAAGTAATATGACAGAAATTTGGTATTTGTCAGGTAACGCAGGTCCAGCGGACGAGCCGAAATGTATTGCGCCGCGCCGTACAGACCATAAATATTCTGTAATCCATCATGGCGATTATTTTTACATTAAGACCGATAAAGATGGTGCTGAGAATTACCAGATTATGCGCGTTCTGACCGAGAATCCGTCAGAGGAAAACTGGCAGGGATATGTGCCACATCGCGCGGACACAGAGATCGCCTCTATGGCCGCGATGAAGGACTATATGGTGCGTTTGGAAAAAACACGTGCCTTACCGCAAATCATTATTGATGACTATAAAGGCAATGTCCGCGCACTTCCTTTCGAGGCTGAAGCTTATTCCGTCGGACTGAGTATGGGTTATGAATATGATAGTCAGCTCTTCTATGTATCTTACCAGACACCGGCACAACCTTCGCTCGTATACGAGGTGAATGCCAAGACGCTAGAAAAAAGAATTGTCAAAAAACAAATAATTCCATATGGCCACAATCCTGAAGATTATGTGGTCAAGCGCTTGTTCATTGAAGCACGTGATGGTGTGGAAGTACCAATTACACTCTTGTACCACGCTTGTGTTGAACCAGATGGTAGTGCACCGCTTTTCTTGTATGGCTATGGGAGCTACGGGATCAGCATACCAGCCAGTTATAGCAATAATATAATGCCGATGGTGGATCGCGGCGTTGTTTATGCTGTCGCTCATATTCGCGGCGGTGCGGATATGGGGCAGAACTGGTATAAGGCTGGAAAGCTGGACCGTAAGAAAACAACATTTAACGATTTTATTGATGCGGCGGAAGCATTGACCGATATGGGCTATGGCCGCAAAGGCGACGTGGTTATCTGTGGCCGCTCAGCAGGCGGTATGCTTGTGGGCGCATGTGTAAATGAACGCCCTGATCTGTTTGGGGGTGTTGTGGCTGGTGTGCCTTTCGTGGATGTGCTGAATACGATCTCAGATCCAAGCCTGCCACTGACCCCACCTGAATGGGTGGAATGGGGCAATCCGATTGAAAGCCGTGCTTATTATGATTATATAAGTGGTTATTGCCCATATACGAATATTCAAGAAGGTGTGAAATACCCGCCTATCTTGGCGCTGGCTGGATTGACAGATTACCGTGTGACCTATTGGGAGCCGGCAAAATGGATTGCTAAACTGCGTGATAAAGCTACAGGTGGTCCGTTTATCCTTAAAACAGAAATGGATAGCGGTCATGGCGGTTCAGCGGGGCGCTTAGAGCGCATCAAAGAGGCGTCTATCGATTATGCCTTTGCGCTACACCGATTTGATAAGATGGGCTATGATTTACGCATAAGGCCCAAGACGGCGGCAGGATGATGCAAGCTCAAATCTTATGGCGCAACCGTGTGCATTTTCATATTCCTTGACTTTTTTCCGTTGATAGCCTTTGATCTAAGAAAAAAACAGGGAAATCACAGGTCATGTCTGGAAAGTCACTCGAACGAGTTAAAGGCTTAGCTAGGAACGCATTTGAAACAATGAAGTCTTATGCGCTTGGCCCCTTTTATCATCCTGAAGAAATTGAATTCACCTCTGAACAACGTAGAACGATTAATGGCGTGCTTGGATCTCTAAAGCGCGTTTCAAAAAATGCTAGATGCGTGGGTGACAATATGCGGGCAGCGAAGAAGCCTATGGTGAAGGATAAGCACGGTGATCTTTTCACAAGCGCGCTTGAGCTATATGAAATGCCCTTTAAAATCATGACCTATCAAGAAGCGAAAGATTTATGTGGCTTTGATGGGGGCAATGACAATTTGCAACTGCATACTGACTTTAAGATTGCCCAATCTAAACGTGTTAATGAAGTTGTCGCCCGTATTCGTAAATATGCGGTGGGCGCAACAGATATGTATGGTAATAGCCTGCGGTACCGAGATGTAAAACTNGGGCTACGCCGTCGCGGAGATGGCTATATTCTGTGTTTGGCATATGTTAAGCAAGATAAATCTGGGCGTGTGCCGTCAATGGCATTTCATCCTATGCGCTAGAGCGTTTGCTTATTCTGTTTCTACATTTTTTCTGAAATCGAGGGCGACGAGATATTGCTCAGGGCTTCCTTTACGGCTGGCTGGCGGCTTCATATGTTTGACTGTCTCAAAATCAGCTTTTACCATTTTAAGGAGGTCGCTTTGAGCACCGCCTTGGAACACTTTGGCAATGAAGTGCCCGCCGGGTTTTAGAACCTGAGCGGCGAAGTCATAGGCCATTTCGACAAGTGCCATAATTTTCAGGTGATCTGTCTTTTTATGGCCCGTGGTGTAGGGGGATAGATCGGATATCACCATATCCGGTTTTTCGCCGCCCAGCATTTCGAGCAGTTTTTCAGGGGCTTCGTTATCGGTGAAATCCATTTGGATGAATTCTGCGCCTTCCATATCTTCAATCTCAAGCAGGTCGATGCCGATCACATGTTTTGCGCCTTTTTCAACGGCGACCTGAGTCCAGCCGCCCGGCGCTGCACCCAAATCAACGACCAACATATCTTTTTTGATGATATTCAGTTTTTCTTCCATCTCAATGAGCTTGAAGGCCGCACGCGAGCGGTATCCCAGCCGTTTTGCTTCCTTCACATAAGGGTCGTTAAGCTGTCTTTGAAGCCACCTTGTTGAGGAGCTTTTTCTGCCGCGCGCGGTTTTGACGCGCGTATGTTTATTTCTTGGTGCCATGGCGCCTAGATTACTCACTCTTCCAGCGTTCGTCCAGAAAACATTTGTGCCTTATTTATTGCTTATTTATGCGCTATATTATCTTTTATGCGTTGGGTTGCCCTGTCTTTATTATTTATCTTGTTTGCTTTGCCTTTACCTGCAAAGGCGCAAGGCTATGGCTATATCCGCGATACAGAAATTGAGCAATCAATGAATGAATGGTTTACGCCTATATTGCGGGCGGCGGGCCTGTCAACGAAATCGGTGAATATCATACTGGTTAACAGCCCCGAGGTTAATGCATTTGTGGCGGGCGGCAATAACGTGTTCATCTATACTGGCTTATTAATGAAAACGGACTCTGTTGGCGAAGTCATAGGTGTTTTTGCCCACGAACTTGGCCATGTCACAGGCGGGCATTTGATCAGAACGAGAGAGGCCGCGACGAGAGCACAAGGCGCGGCACTGGTGTCTACATTGGTAGGGTTTGGCGCGGCCATTCTGGGGGGCGGTGATGCGGCGGTGGCCGCGATGTCAACGGGGCAGGCTTTCGCGACGTCTACCTATTTAGCGCATAGCCGTATACAAGAATCAAGCGCTGACCAAGCGGCCATTAGCTATATTCAGGATGCGGAGTTGGACCCTGAAGGTTTTAGAACTTTTCTGGGTAAGCTTGAGAATCAAGAGCTTTTACCTGCATCTCAGCAGGTGGAATATGTCCGTACGCACCCGATTACGCGTAATCGTATCGAAAATGTCTCAACCCGTATTGAACGAACAGCATCAAAAGATAAACCCTATCCGAAAGAATGGCAGGAACAGCACCGCCGTATGAAAGCGAAGCTCATCGGCTTTATAAATCCTGATCGTGTATATAATGTTTACCCTGAGGCAGACACGTCTATGGCGGCGCGCTATGCTCGCGTAATTGCGGCGTATAAGAAAAATAACTTTTCCAGAGCACATGACATTATGGACACGATGCTCTCAGAAGAGCCGCAAAACCCTTATTTCTTAGAACTTTTGGGGCAAATTTACCGTGACGAAGGTAAGTTGGATCTGGCTGTTGAGAATTTCGAGAAGGCTGTGAAATTCAGTGAAGATAGCGCCATGATTAAAATGGCACTTGCCCATGTTTTGCTTGAATCATCAAAAGATGAGGCAGCAACCCGTGAGGCTATTAAGTATTTAAAAGAAGCTGTCGTCTTGGAACCGAGAACAAGTTTTCTATATAGATTGTTGGCAACGGCTTATGGTCGCCTCGGTCAGGATGGTCAGGCACAGCTATATTTGGCTGAAGAAGGTGTTATACGCGGTGATTTAGACTATGCGCGCCGTCAGGCCGAAATAGCGGCCAAAGAAGTAGAGCCGAACAGTCCGGAAAAGATACGGGCAGAAGATTTGCTGTTATATATTAAGCAAGAACAAGCGCGAGAAATGAATTGATCTAAGAAATGGTTGATATATCCTTTAACATGAAAGACTGGAGTAAAAGTAATGATAAAAGAAAAAATAAATAAATTATTTGCTGTTACATTGTTATCTTCTTCGATGGTGGCAATGCCGGCCTTCGCACAAAATAATGCGGAAGATTTAGTGCAACAACATATGGATCGTGCCGCGATTGAAGAAATTGTCAAAAACTACATCTTGGAAAATGGCGATATTATTATCNAAGGGATTGACGCTTTTCAAATGAGGCAGGCTGAAGAGGAAGCTAAAGCGGCTGAAGCGGCTATACAAAATGAAAGTGCGTTTTTATACGAAAATGATCACCCAGTAGCGGGTAATCCGGATGCGTCTGTTTCAGTAGTTGAGTTTTTTGACTATAATTGTGGTTACTGTAAAAAGGCACTTGTCGATGTCCGTGATATCGTGGACAGCGGTGAGGATATCCGTTTTGTATTTATGGAGACGCCTATTCTCAGCCCTTCCTCAAAGGAAGTATCTAAATGGTCTTTGGCCGCAGATAAGCAAGGAAAGTACTTTGATTATCACGTTGAGTTGATGGAGCACCGTGGCCAGTATGATGAAAAAACGCTGATCAAGCTGGCAAAAAAGGCTGGTCTGGATGTGGATCAATTGATGGCGGATAAGGAATCCCCAGATGTCGAAGCGCAGATTAATGAGAATCTTGAATACATGCAGAAATTTGGTGTGCGCGGTACACCTACCTTTATTGTCGAAAATCGCATGATGCGCGGTTATGTCGGCAAAGAGCGCTTGCTTGATACCGCGAACGAGATCCGCGAAAGTAAAAAATAGAAAATATGTAAGATGAATTTTCAAGCCATAGCCATTGTTATTCTGTTTTTGATAGTAGGGGCTGTTGGCTTGACTATGAGCGCCCGTTTTGTAGCACTGGATTTATCTCATCGCGGAAACCATAAATTTGAAGTCGGGACAGATGATGCCTCGATCAAAATTGTATTTTTCTTTGATTACAAAAATCCTGCATCTAGGCGTATCTATAATAAATTACTTCAGCTTCGCGGGCGTGATCAGGATGTGCAGATTGTGTTAAGAGACTTACCCGATTCTTCCACTAGTGAGGTGCTTTCCCGCGTGGCTATTGCCGCAGGCGAAGCGGATAACCTCTATAAAGGATTTTTCAATCATTTCATGCGAATGAATGCGGATGAACTGGATCAGCCTGTTTCGGCAATAATGGCGAGGCTAAAAGTCGATCAAGATGCGATAGAACAGAATATGCACACCCCCAAAACAGACAGATTGTTAAAGTATAACCGTGTGTTGGCAAAAATATTGGGGTATGAACAAGCGCCTATATTGATTATAGATAACGAAGTTATAGCGCATGATGGCTATGATACGAATGAGTTGCTCCGAATTATTGACACGAAGCGTGCTGAAAAAGCAAAATAAAATTTAAAGAGGAGGACTCATGCAATTTTTCTATACATTATTGTGTTTCTTATTGATGTTTACAGTTGTGGGCCAGAACGGGTCTGTTTTTGTATCTGGGGCTCATGCTGAAGAGACGCATGAGCACAAAGCGGCTATTCACGTGATGGATGCCTATACTTTGGCGCTTAAAACATCGTCTGGAACAGGAGCCATTTTTATGACACTGCATAATGGTGATAAAGAAAATACAGTGCGCTTGGTCGGCGTTGATGTGCCTTCTGATGTCGCCGAAAAAGCGGAACTGCATACGCATATGATGGATGGGGATGTCATGAAGATGCGGCAGGTGGACGCTATTGAAATTGCGCCTAATGCGCATAAATCGCTAGAGCCGGGCGGTGATCATGTCATGTTATTTGGTATGGAAAAAGAGCTTGTCGCAGGTGCATCTTTTCCTGTAACCTTANAGTTTGAGAAATCTGATCCACAGGTAATTGATGTAAAAGTGTTGCCTATTGGACAAACGCCTGATAAAACCCATAGGCATTAAAAATTTAAAGAGGGATATAGCATGAAGATCGATGCAAAAGCGATTAAAGAGCTTGCCAAATTATTAGATGAGACGGATCTCACAGAGATCGAAGTTGTGGAAGGTGAACAAGCTATCCGCGTTAACCGCGGCGGAACAGTGGCTGTTCCTGCGGCGCCAGCAGCACCAGTTGCGCCTGTGGCCGCAGCGCCTGCAACGCCAGTAGCGCCAGCGGGTGAAGCAGTTGCTCATGCGGATGCTGTGAAATCGCCTATGGTGGGCACAGTATATCTTCAGCCTGAACCAGGTGCCCAATCTTTCATTAGTGTTGGTCAGTCTGTGAAGCCGGGTGATACTTTGATGATTATTGAAGCCATGAAGGTTATGAACCCCATTAAAGCGGAAAAAGGCGGTACCGTTCAGGAAATTATTGTTACTGATGGCCAGCCGATAGAATTTGGCGATCCACTGGTCGTGATTGCGTAAGGTATAGGGTATTCCTATGTTCAAAAAAGTTCTTATAGCAAATAGAGGCGAGATTGCCCTGCGTATCCACCGTGCGTGTAAAGAGCTGGGCATTAAAAGTGTAGCCGTTCACTCAACAGCAGATGCTAATTCTATGGCTGTGCGTTTGGCGGATGAGTCCGTTTGTATCGGACCGCCATCTTCTAAAGAAAGTTATTTAAATATTCCGTCGATTATCTCGGCAGCCACAGTGACAGGAGCAGATGCTATTCACCCTGGCTATGGTTTCTTATCCGAAAACTCAAAGTTTATCAGTGCTGTGGAAGAGCATGGCTTTACCATGATTGGCCCTAAAGCTGAGCATGTGGACATGATGGGTGACAAGGCTGTTGCGAAGGAAACAATGAAGAAGCTGGGTGTGCCCGTTGTCCCCGGCTCTGAAGGTGTCCTGGAGAGCTTTGAAGAGGCGAAAACAACGGCGGAAGAAATTGAATACCCTATTATCATCAAGGCCGTTTCAGGCGGCGGTGGTCGCGGTATGAAGGTTGTGCATGAGCCTTCTGGTTTGGAAGAGGCATACCGCACAGCGCGCCGTGAAGCGGAAGTAAACTTTGGTGATGACCGCGTTTATATGGAGAAATTCCTGACAACGCCGCGTCACATTGAAATTCAGGTTTTTGGCGATAAACACGGTAACGCCATTCACCTTGGGGAGCGTGACTGTTCTATTCAACGCCGTCACCAAAA